>NZ_WKFA01000059.1:0-35592 GCF_021605325.1 Pseudomonas sp. PA-7-1E | reverse complement strand
GTTCACCGACCTGGCACCGCCCCTCAACGCCCGCCAGGCCCAACTGGAAGCCTCGCGCTGCCTGTACTGCTACGACGCGCCTTGTGTGAATGCGTGCCCCAGCGAGATCGATATCCCCTCGTTCATCCGCAATATCCACACCGAAAACGTGCAGGGGGCCGCGCAAAAAATCCTCTCGGCCAACATTCTCGGTGGCAGTTGCGCACGGGTGTGCCCGACGGAAATCCTTTGCCAGCAAGCCTGCGTACGCAATAACGCCGAAGAATGCGCCCCCGTGCTGATCGGCCTGTTACAACGCTATGCCATCGACAACGCGCACTTCAGCGAACACCCGTTCCAACGCGCCGCGCCCACCGGCAAGCGTATCGCCGTGGTCGGTGCCGGGCCTGCGGGTTTGGCCTGCGCCCACCGCGCTGCCTTGCACGGTCATGACGTGGTGATTTTCGAAGCGCGGGAAAAAGCCGGCGGACTGAATGAATACGGAATCGCCAAATACAAACTGGTGGACGACTTCGCCCAGAAGGAACTGGATTTCCTCCTGCAGATTGGCGGCATCGAGGTTCGCCACGGCCAGCGCCTGGGCGACAACCTGACCTTGAGCGAACTGCACCAGCAATTCGATTCGGTGTTCCTCGGCCTGGGTCTCGCTGCCAGCAAACAGCTGGGCCTGCCCTTTGAGGATGCCCCCGGCCTGCTCGCCGCCACCGACTATATCCGCGAACTGCGCCAGGCCGATGACCTCAGCCAACTGCCCCTGGCCGACCGCTGCATCGTGCTCGGCGCCGGCAACACCGCCATCGACATGGCCGTGCAGATGGCCCGCCTCGGTGCCCGCGATGTCAACCTGGTATACCGCCGTGGCCTGGTCGACATGGGCGCAACCCACCACGAACAGGACATCGCCAAGGCCAATCAAGTACGGCTGTTGACCTGGGCCCAACCCGACAAGGTCCTGCTCGATGACCAAGGCCGCGTACGCGGCATGCGCTTTGCCCGCACCCGCCTGGAAAACGGTCGCCTGCTGCCTACCGGGGAAACCTTCGAACTGGCCGCCGACGCGATCTTCAAGGCGATCGGGCAAGGCTTCGACAACGACGCCCTGCACGATCCGCTGGCCCAGCAACTGCATCGCGTCGGCGAGCGCATCTTCGTCGATGAGCAACTGCGCACCAGCATCCCAGGGGTGTATGCCGGCGGTGATTGCGTCAGCCTCGGCCAGGACCTAACCGTTCAGGCGGTACAACATGGCAAGCGGGCCGCCGAAGCCATGCATGCCCAACTCATGCTGACTGTGGAGGCTGCGTAATGGCCGATCTCTCGATTGTATTCGCCGGTATCAAAGCGCCCAATCCGTTCTGGCTGGCCTCCGCGCCGCCCACCGACAAAGCCTACAACGTGGTGCGCGCCTTCGAGGCCGGCTGGGGTGGCGTCGTGTGGAAAACCCTGGGGGAAGACCCGGCGGCGGTGAACGTGTCGTCGCGTTACTCCGCGCACTATGGCGCCAACCGCGAAGTGCTGGGCATCAACAATATCGAACTGATCACCGACCGTTCCCTGGAGATCAACCTGCGGGAAATCACCCAGGTGAAAAAGGACTGGCCGGACCGCGCACTGATCGTCTCGCTCATGGTGCCTTGTGTCGAAGCGTCCTGGAAAAACATCCTGCCCTTGGTAGAGGCGACCGGCTGCGACGGCATCGAGCTGAACTTCGGCTGCCCTCACGGCATGCCCGAACGGGGCATGGGCGCCGCCGTCGGCCAGGTGCCGGAGTACGTGGAGCAAGTGACGCGCTGGTGCAAGACGTATTGTTCGCTGCCGGTGATCGTCAAACTCACGCCGAACATCACCGACATCCGCGTGGCGGCGCGAGCGGCCTATCGCGGTGGCGCCGATGCGGTGTCGCTGATCAACACCATCAACTCCATCACCAGCGTGGACCTGGAACGCATGGTCGCGCTGCCGGTGGTCGGCACCCAGAGTACCCATGGCGGTTACTGCGGCTCGGCGGTCAAGCCGATTGCGTTGAACATGGTCGCCGAAATCGCCCGTGACCCACAGACCAACGGCCTGCCGATCTGCGGCATCGGCGGTATCGGCACCTGGCGCGACGCCGCGGAATTCGTCGCCCTGGGCTGCGGCGCGGTGCAGGTGTGCACGGCGGCGATGCTGCATGGGTTTCGCATCGTTGAAGAAATGAAGGATGGCTTGTCGCGCTGGATGGACAGCCAAGGCCATGCCAACCTGCAGGCGTTTTCCGGGCGGGCGGTGGGCAACACCACGGATTGGAAGTACCTGGACATCAACTATCAGGTCATCGCCAAGATAGACCAAGAGGCGTGCATTGGCTGTGGTCGTTGCCATATTGCCTGCGAGGACACCTCGCACCAGGCCATTGCCAGCTTGAAGCAGGCCGATGGCACGCATCTGTATGAGGTGATCGACGATGAGTGCGTGGGCTGCAACCTGTGCCAGATCACTTGCCCGGTGGCCGACTGCATCGAGATGGTGCCGATCGATACCGGCAAGCCGTTTTTGAACTGGACGCAGGACCCGCGCAATCCTTACCGGGAGGCCGTGTAACCCTAGCCCCTCGTTCCCACGCTCCGCGTGGGAACGCATCCTGTGACGCTCCGCGTCACGCCGGCAAGAGCGGACGCGGAGCGTCCAGGGTGGCATTCCCACGCGGAGCGTGGGAACGATCAGCTCAAGGCTCCAACCCAATCCCGCGCAAAATCACACCGGTCACGGTCTGAATGGCCTTCTCGAACTGCCTGTCCGACAACGGCTGGTGATCATTCAGAATCTTCACCTGGTGGTCGAAGTCGGCATAGTGCTGGGTCGAGGCCCAGATCATGTACAGCAAGCTCGAGGGCTCCACCGGCAGGATGCGTTTGTCTTGCACCCATTGGCGAATCTTCGCTTCCTTCATCTTGGCCCAGTCGTACAGGCTTTCATCCAGGGCCTCGCCGAGTGTGGGCGCGCCGTGGATGATTTCATTGGCCCAGACCTTGGAGCCATACGGGCGCGTGCGCGAGCGCTGCATCTTGGCGCGGATGTAGCTGCTGAGCACCACGCGAGGGTCGTCGAAGGTTTCAAAGCTCAGGGCGTCCTGCTTCCACAACTCCAGCAGGTCGAACAGCACCGCGCTGTACAGCTCGCTTTTGGTGGTGAAGTAGTAATGCAGGTTGGAGCGCGGCAGTTGCGCTTCTTCGGCGATGTCGGCCATGGCGGTGCTGCCATAGCCTTTGTTGGCGAAGACCTTCTCCGCCGCCAGCAGGATTTTCTCGACGTTGACCCGACGAATTCCAATCTTGTGATTGCCCATAAGGGCTCCCTGACAACAACACGGCCTAAAGACTACCACCGGCTCTAGATCGGGGCGACAGGCCAAGCCGAAACTTCGTACACTGCCGGCTCCTATCCTCTGATCGGTATTGAACAATGTTGCTCAAGAAGTCCCTGACCGCTGCTGTCCTGTTCACTGCCCTGCTGGGCGCCTCCACGGCGTTTGCCCACGCCCACCTCAAGAGCGCGGAGCCTGCGGCTGACAGCAAAGTCGCCGCACCCAAAGACCTGCGTCTGACCTTCAGCGAAGGCGTCGAAGCCACCTTCACCAAGGTCTCCCTGAGCAAGGACGGCACCGAAATCGCCATCAAGGGCCTGGAAACTCCGGACGCCGACAAGAAGACACTGGTGGTCACGCCTGCCGCTGCGCTGGCAAACGGCACCTATAAAGTCGAATGGCATGCAGTGTCCGTCGACACTCACAAAAGCGAAGGCACTTACAGCTTCAAGGTCGGCCAATAACCCATGGCAACCCTGCTGGTGCTGTGCCGCTTCCTGCACTTTTGCGTCGTGTTGCTAATGTTCGGGGCCTGGGTATTCAGGCCCTGGCTGCTCGGCGCTCATGTGCAGCCGACACTGGACCGGCAATTGCTGCGCATCACCCGTGGCCTGGCCGGCTTGGGGCTGTTCACCGGGGTTGTGTGGTTGCTGTTGATCACCGCCAGCATGGCCGGCAGTTGGGATTCGGCGCTGCAACCGGCCACGGTGCAGTTGGTGCTGGGCAAGACCTTTTTTGGCCAGGTATGGGCCTGGCATCTGCTGCTGAACCTGCTGCTGGTGATCGTGCTGATCAAGCCCTGGCCGGCCTTGCGCTTGCCGCTGCTCGCCCTGCTGCTGGCGACCCTGGCCCCCTTAGGCCATGGCGCCATGCTCGATGGGCTGAGTGGGCGGTTGCTGATCCTTAACCAGGTAGTGCACCTGCTGTGCGTTGGGGCCTGGCTCGGTGGGTTGCTGGTGTTGGTGCTGATCCTCCGGCAGGCGCAAGACCACCACCTGGAGCCGATTCTGCGTCGCTTCAGTGGTGTGGGATATGGCCTGGTCGGCGGCCTGCTGGTAACCGGTCTGATCAACGTGCGCGTGCTCACCGGGCAACTGTGGCCCACGCCGCTGTTCGAGGGCTTCGCCTTGATCCTGCTGATCAAGGTGGGGCTGGTGCTGGGCATGCTGGGGTTGGCGCTGTTGAACCGGTTGCGTATCAAGCGCTGCGAACAACGCCTGGGCAGTTTGAGAGCCAGTGTGATGATGGAGTGGCTGTTGGGCGTTGCAGCAGTGGCTGCGGTTTCCCTGCTTGGCACCCTGCCGCCGATGGTCATGGCTGGCTGAAACCTGCGTTGCAATGCAATCCATGTAGGAGCGAGCTTGCTCGCGAAAAACTCACAGGCGCCGCGTTCATTCAGGAAGCACGCGTTATCGTTGACGTTTTTCGCGAGCAAGCTCGCTCCTACAGGGGGCGACCGTGCCGCTGCGTTGAATCGTTTCACCCAAGTCATCGTATAACTTCCGCTTGACACGCCCTCAAAACCTCGCAAATATCGCGCTCAATGTTGTACGACAACGTATGACAAATAATAAAAACAACAAAACAAAGGGAGCCTCACTGTGAGTCAATCCGCCCGTCATTCCTGCACTCGCCTGGGCCTTCTCGGCCTCGGCAGCCTGGCCGTCACCCTGCCGCTGGGTGCCAACGCCGAAGGCTTCATCGACGACGCCAAGGCCACGCTCAACCTGCGTAATGCCTACTTCAATCGCAACTTCACCAACCCGACCAACCCCCAGGGCAAGGCCGAAGAGTGGACGCAGAATTTTATCCTTGATGCCAAGTCCGGCTTTACCCAGGGCACGGTCGGTTTCGGGATTGACGTGCTGGGCCTGTATTCGCAAAAGCTTGATGGCGGCAAAGGCACCGCCGGCACCCAACTGTTGCCGGTGCATGACGATGGCCGCCCCGCCGACAATTTCGGGCGTCTGGGTGTCGCGCTGAAAACCAGGCTGTCGAAGACCGAGTTGAAGGTTGGCGAATGGATGCCGGTGCTGCCGATCTTGCGTTCCGATGATGGCCGCTCCCTGCCCCAGACCTTTCGTGGCGGCCAGGTCACCTCCAATGAAATCGCCGGCCTGACGCTCTACGGTGGCCAGTTTCGCGGCAACAGCCCGCGCAACGACGCGAGCATGGAAGACATGTTCATGAACGGCAAAGCCGCGTTCACTTCGGACCGTTTCAACTTCGGCGGCGGCGAATACACTTTCAACGACAAACGTACCCAGGTCGGCCTGTGGTACGCCGAACTGACTGATATCTACCAACAGCAGTACCTCAACCTCACCCACAGCCAGCCGCTGGGAGACTGGACCCTGGGCGCCAACCTCGGGTTCTTCAACGGCAAGGAAGACGGCAGCGCCCTGGCCGGCGACCTCGATAACAAGACCCTGTTCGCCCTGCTCTCGGCCAGATACAACGGCCATACCTTCTATGTTGGCCTGCAAAAACTCAGCGGCGACAGCGCCTGGATGCGCATCAACGGCACCAGCGGCGGCACTCTGGCCAACGACAGCTACAACGCCAGCTACGACAACGCCAAGGAAAAGTCCTGGCAGGTGCGCCACGACTTCAACTTTGTGGTGCTCGGCGTTCCAGGGCTGACCCTGATGAACCGCTATATCAGCGGCAGCAATGTACACACCGGGGCGATCACCGACGGCAAGGAGTGGGGGCGTGAGTCGGAGTTGGCCTACACGGTGCAGAGCGGTGCGCTGAAGAACCTCAATGTGAAGTGGCGCAACTCGACCATGCGTCGGGATTTCAGCAATAACGAGTTCGATGAGAACCGGATTTTTATCAGCTATCCGATTTCGTTGTTGTAGTTGCAAAGGCAAATCCGATCTCTAAGGTGCCACTTATCCATGTGGGAGCTGGCTTGCCTGCGATAGCGGTGGGTCAGTTACCACATCCTTTTCAGACTCACCGCTATCGCAGGCAAGCCAGCTCCCACCTTTGATCTCATGTGCCTGGAAGGACGTTGACAACACCAGGAATCCCTAACACTATTTCCCCATAGTCATACGACAACCTACAACAAAAATCTGGAAGGCCCATGACCACCACCACCCCCGCTCCCTTCAACCGTCTGTTGCTCACTGGTGCCGCCGGCGGCCTGGGCAAAGTCCTGCGTGAACGCATGCGTCCTTATGCCCAGGTGCTGCGCCTTTCGGATATCGCTGAAATGGCCCCCGCCACTGACGCTCGCGAAGAGGTACACACCTGCGACCTGGCCGACAAACACGCCGTGCATCAGTTGGTAGAGGGCGTCGACGCCATCCTGCACTTTGGCGGCGTTTCGGTGGAGCGCTCGTTCGAAGAGGTGCTGGGCGCGAACATTAGCGGCATTTTCCATATCTACGAAGCGGCCCGCCGCCACGGGGTCAAGCGGGTGATCTTCGCCAGCTCCAATCACGTGATCGGTTTCTACAAACAGGGCGAGCAACTCGACGCCCATTCCCCGCGCCGCCCGGACAGTTACTACGGCCTGTCCAAGTCCTACGGCGAAGACATGGCCAGTTTCTACTTCGACCGTTATGGCATCGAGACCGTGAGCATCCGTATCGGCTCCTCGTTCCCGCAACCGCAGAACCGCCGGATGATGCACACCTGGCTGAGTTTCGACGACCTGACCCAACTGCTCGAACGCGCGCTGTACACGCCCAACGTCGGCCATACCGTGGTGTACGGCATGTCGGCCAACCTCGACACCTGGTGGGACAACCGCTACGCCGCGCACCTGGGCTTTGCCCCCAAAGACAGCTCCGAAGTGTTCCGCGCCCAGGTCGAAGCCCAACCGCCCGTGGCCGCCGATGACCCGGCCAAG
This sequence comes from Pseudomonas sp. PA-7-1E, assembly GCF_021605325.1. Taxonomy (NCBI): domain Bacteria; kingdom Pseudomonadati; phylum Pseudomonadota; class Gammaproteobacteria; order Pseudomonadales; family Pseudomonadaceae; genus Pseudomonas; species Pseudomonas sp. PA-7-1E. The sequence goes on along the minus strand of NZ_WKFA01000059.1, from coordinate 28,384 downwards.
GTCTACCAGGGCGGTGCGTTCTGCGCCGCGGGGCCGTTCGGTGACTGAGTGCCCCGCAACCCAAGGGAATGACCATGACTGCTGAACTGATTGTCGATGCCCGCAATGCGGTGGGCGAATGCCCGGTGTGGGTGCCCGAAGAAAACGCCCTGTATTGGGTAGATATCCCCAACGGCGGCCTGCAACGCTGGAACGCCGCCACCGGCCATCTGGCGGCGTGGAAAGCCCCAGAGATGCTCGCCTGTATTGCGCGCACCCAGGCAGGCAATTGGGTCGCTGGCATGCAAACCGGCTTCTTCCAACTCACGCCCCACCACGACGGCAGCCTCGACACCGTGCCGCTGGCCAGCATCGAGCATTCGCGCAAGGACATGCGTTTGAACGATGGCCGCTGCGATCGCCAGGGCCGTTTCTGGGCCGGCAGCATGGTGCTGGACATGGGCTTGAATGCCGCCGAAGGCGTCCTTTATCGCTATGGGTCCGGGGCTGCGCCCCACGCGCTACTGGAGGGGTTCATCACCCTCAACGGCCTGGCCTTCAGCCCCGATGGTCGCACGATGTACGCTTCCGATTCGCACCCGAAGGTACAAAAGGTCTGGGCGTTCGACTACGACATCGAGACCGGCACGCCGTCCAATCGCCGCCTGTTCATTGATATGAACGACTTCCCCGGGCGTCCCGACGGTGCAGCCGTGGACGCCGAGGGCGGATACTGGATATGCGCCAACGACGCCGGGTTGGTTCACCGTTTCACCCCGGACGGTCGCCTGGACCGCTCCCTGAGCGTGCCCGTGAAAAAACCCACCATGTGCGCCTTCGGTGGCAGCCGCCTGGACACTCTGTACGTCACCTCCATCCGCGACGACCCGAGTGAACAGTCGCTGTCTGGTGGCGTGTTCGCCCTCAACCCCGGCGTCCAAGGACTGCCCGAACCCCGCTTCATCGTTTAATCGCTGTGCCTTGAATACAACAATAACAAGACAGGAGTGACTTCCATGGACTTCAAACGCACCTTGCTCGCCGCGGCAATCTTCACCCTCAGCAGCGCAGCCCACGCGCTGGAAATCAAGTTCGCCGACATCCACCCCGCTGGCTACCCCACCGTTGTCGCAGAAGAAAACATGGGCAAGGCCCTGACCAAGGCGAGCAACGGCGAGCTGACCTTCAAGTATTTCCCCGGCGGTGTGCTGGGCTCCGAGAAGGAAGTGGTCGAACAGGCCCAGGTCGGCGCCGTGCAAATGACCCGCGTCAGCCTCGGCATCGTCGGCCCGGTGGTGCCGGACGTGAACGTGTTCAACCTGCCGTTCGTATTCCGCGACCAGGCGCATATGCGCAAGGTCATCGATGGCGAGATTGGCGACGAGATCCTCGCCAAGATCACCAACTCCGAGTTCGGCCTGGTGGCCCTGGCCTGGATGGATGGCGGCACGCGCAATCTCTATACCAAGAAACCGGTGCGCAAGATCGAAGACCTCAAGGGCATGAAGATCCGCGTGCAAGGCAACCCGATTTTCATCGAAGCCTTCAACGCCATGGGCGCCAACGGCATTGCCATGGACACCGGCGAGATCTTCAGCGCCCTGCAGACCGGGGTCATCGACGGCGCGGAAAACAACCCGCCGACCTTGCTGGAACACAACCACTTCCAGAACGCCAAGTACTACACCCTCACCGAACACCTGATCCTGCCTGAACCCATCGTGATGTCGAAAATCACCTGGAACAAGCTCGCCCCCGCCCAGCAGGACATGGTCAAGGCCGCCGCCAAGGCCGCCCAGGCTGATGAGCGCGTGCTCTGGGACGCCAAGTCCGCCAGCAGTGAAGAGAAACTCAAGAAGGCCGGCGTGGAGTTCATCACTGTCGACAAAAAGCCCTTCTATGAGGCCACTGCGGCGGTGCGTGCCAAATACGGTGCGCCGTATGCGGACATGATCAAGCGCATCGACGCGGTTCAATAACCTCCCCTGCCCCTGCATAAGGCCCGGCGCGGTCGGCATCGACGCGCCCGGTCACGGTGAACGCCATGAAGACTTTACTGCTGCGCTTCAATGACCGCCTTTACATGACCTGCATCTGGGTAGCCGGTCTTTCCGTCCTGGGGGTCGCCTTGATCATTCCCTGGGGTATCTTCACCCGCTACGCCCTCGGCACCGGTTCCAGCTGGCCGGAGCCCACCGCCATCCTGCTGATGCTGGTGTTCACCTTTATCGGCGCCGCTGCCAGTTATCGTGCCGGTGCGCACATGTCGGTAGCGATGATCACTGACCGCTTGCCGCCTGTCCAACGCCGCCTCGTCGGCATCCTCTCGCAACTGCTGATGGGCACCATCTGCGTGTTCATGACGATTTGGGGCACCAAGCTGTGCCTGTCCACCTGGAACCAATTCATGAGCGCCATCCCTACCCTGCGCGTAGGCATCACCTATATGCCGATCCCGATTGGCGGCGTGCTGACCCTGGTGTTCGTGGTCGAAAAGCTGCTGCTCGGTGATCAGAGCAACCGCAAGGTGGTGCGTTTCGACCTGGTTGAAGAAAACGAAGGGGCCGCCTGATATGGACGCATTGATTCTGTTGGGCAGCTTTGTTGTATTGATTCTGATCGGCATGCCGGTGGCCTATGCATTGGGGCTGTCGGCGCTGATTGGCGCGTGGTGGATCGACATCCCGTTCCAGGCCCTGATGATTCAGATTGCCGGTGGGGTGAACAAGTTTTCGCTGATGGCGATTCCGTTCTTCGTGCTGGCCGGGGCGATCATGGCCGAGGGCGGTATGTCGCGGCGCCTGGTGGCCTTTGCCGGGGTGCTGGTGGGCTTTGTGCGTGGCGGGTTGTCCCTGGTCAACATCATGGCTTCGACGTTTTTTGGCGCGATTTCCGGCTCATCCGTGGCCGATACCGCCTCGGTCGGCTCGGTGCTGATTCCGGAAATGGAACGGCGGGGTTATCCGCGCGAATTCGCCACCGCCGTGACCGTCAGCGGTTCGGTGCAGGCGCTGCTGACGCCGCCCAGCCATAACTCGGTGCTGTACTCCCTGGCGGCAGGCGGTACCGTCTCCATCGCCTCGCTGTTCATGGCCGGTGTGGTGCCGGGCCTGTTAATGAGCGCGTGCCTGATGGTGCTCTGCCTGATCTTCGCGAAAAAGCGCGACTACCCCAAAGGCGAAGTCATCCCCTTGAAGCAGGCGCTGAAGATCGCCGCCGATGCGCTCTGGGGCCTGATGGCCATGGTGATCATCCTGGGCGGCATCCTCTCGGGCATCTTCACCGCCACCGAGTCGGCGGCGATTGCGGTGTTGTGGGCATTCTTCGTGACCATGTTCATCTACCGCGACTACAAATGGCGCGAGCTGCCCAAGCTGATGCATCGCACGGTGCGCACCATTTCCATCGTGATGATCCTGATCGCTTTCGCCGCCAGCTTCGGCTACATCATGACCCTGATGCAGATCCCGGCGAAGATCACCACGCTGTTCCTGACCCTGTCGGACAACCGCTACGTGATCCTGATGTGCATCAACGTCATGCTGTTGTTGCTCGGCACGGTGATGGACATGGCACCGCTGATTCTGATCCTCACGCCTATCCTGATGCCGGTGATCCTGGGCATCGGCGTCGACCCGGTCCACTTCGGCATGATCATGCTGGTGAACCTGGGTATCGGCCTGATTACCCCGCCGGTGGGCGCGGTGCTGTTCGTCGGCGCGGCGGTGGGCAAGACCAGTATCGAGAAAACCGTAAAGGCCCTGCTGCCGTTTTATGCGGTGTTGTTCCTGGTGCTGATTGCGGTGACCTACGTTCCGGCGTTGTCGCTGTGGTTGCCCCATTTGGTGCTGTAAACCCGAACCAATGTGGGAGCTGGCTTGCCTGCGATAGCGGTGTATCAGTCATGAATGCATTGACTGACAGATCGCTATCGCAGGCAAGCCAGCTCCCACAGTTGAATCCTCAGTGTTTGTTTTGACTTCACTAGGCAGGTCAATCGTGATTGAGCTTACAGATCAATTCACCCATCTGGTGCTCGCCCCCGCCATCGGCGGCAGCCTCGTCAACTGGACGGTACGCGACACCGGGCAACCGCTATTGCGGCACAGCGACAAGCACGCGATCAATACCGGGCTGCCGGGCAAGCTGGGCTGCTATCCATTAGCGCCCTGGTCCAACCGCATCGCCCACGGCGGCTTCGACAACCCCGGGGGCTGGCTGGCACTGGCACCCAATAGCCTCACTGACCCTTTTCCGATTCACGGTTCGGCCTGGCAGCAGGCATGGCAGGTGACAAGCCAGTCAGAACATGAAGTGGTGTTGGAGCTGCGCTGCGAAACGCCCTTCGCCTATCACGCCCGCCAGCGGTTTCGCTTGAACAACGGTGAGTTGAATATCCAATTGTGTGTGGCTCACCTGGCCGAGCAACCCGCGTGGCATGGGCTGGGCTTGCATCCGTACTTGCCGCGCCGGCCGGGTACGCGGCTGCAGGCCAAGGCTAGGCAAGTGTGGATGAGTGACGCGGCCAAGCTGCCCACGAGGCTGGAACCTGTTCCCGAAGCCTGGGATTTCCGGCAACTCAAAGGATTGCCAGAGGGGCTGGTGGACAACGGCTTTTGCGGCTGGGATGGGCACTGCGTGATCGAACAACCGGAGCTTGGCTACTGCCTCGAATGCCAGGCCAGCGGCGCCGATTACTTCCTGCTGTACTGCCCGCCGGGGTTGGAGTTTTTCTGCATCGAGCCGGTGAGCCATCCGGTGAATGCCCATCACCTGGCGGGCAAGCCTGGCCTGAAGCTGCTGGAGCAAGGCCAGTCAACCCACCTGGCATTCAACCTGAAATGCACTCCAAATGCCTGAACTGTAGGAGCGAGCTTGCTCGCGAAAAACTCACAGGCGCCGCGTTCATTCAGAAAACACGCGTTATTGTTGACGTTTTTCGCGAGCAAGCTCGCTCCTACAGTCAGAGGATGCGTCAACGTCAGGGTGGGCTGTTTTTCAGGCGCCCTGCTGTATCGATACTCACCACCACCGACAACCCCGGCCGCAAGCGCTCACTCTCGGCCTGGTCCGGGTCCACGATGATGCGCACCGGCACCCGCTGGGCGATCTTGACGAAGTTGCCGGTGGCGTTGTCCGCCTGCAACAGGCTGAACTCGGAACCAGTGGCCGGGGAAATATGCTGCACCGTGCCATGGAATTTGCGGTGGTTCAGCGCATCCACGGTGAACGTGACCGGCTGGCCGACCTGCACATTGTCCATCTGGGTTTCTTTCATATTGGCAATCACCCACAACTGCTTGGGCACCAGCGCCATCAGTTGCGCGCCGGAATTGACGTAGGCGCCGAGGCGCACGCCGATCTGCCCGAGCTGACCATCCCGTGGCGCCGTGATGCGTGTATTGGACAGGTCAATGCGCGCCAACTCCACCGCCGCCTCGGCACTCGCGACAGCTGCCTCCAGGGAGCCGCGGTTGACGATTACCGTCTGCAAATCCTGGCGGGCGATTTCCAGGCTGGCCTGGGCCTGGGCCACGGCAGCGATGGTCTGTGCGTTGGCCGCACGGGTCACGTCCAGTTCGCGTTTGGACACCGAACCGTCACTGATCAACTCTTCATTGCGGCGCAAATCCGCAGTGCTCTTGCGTGCCTGGGCCTGGCTGTCGACCAATGCGGCCTGGCGCAGCTTGATGGTCGCTTCGGCGCTGTTGCGTTGCTGCACCACGTTGGCCAACGAGGCCTTCTGCACCGCCAGTTGCGCCAGGGCCTGGTCGAGGCGTTGCTTGTAGATACGGTCATCCAGGCGCACCAGCAAGTCTCCGGTCTTGACGTACTGGAAGTCCTGCACCGGCACTTCGAACACATAGCCGCTGAGCTGCGGGCCGATAATCGTCACCTGCCCACGCACCAAAGCGTTCTCGGTGGTTTCCACCGCACTGCTGAACGGCGGCAGTTGCCAGGCGTACAGCACGATCAGCACACCGATGATGGCGATGGCGGCAAAGCCCAGGGACGAGACGATACGCACGCGCAAGGGCCGCAATTGGGTAGGCACCGCGCCCGGGGGCGTGCTGCCTTCCGGCGTGGCGGCGATGGCGGTCGTGGTGGTGGTTGAAGGTTCAGTCATGAAGTTGCGCCGCTGGGTTGAACAGGAGGAATTGCCTTGGTGGTGCTCATCAACCACAGGCTACGGGTGAAGATCCACAGCATGGTCAGGATCGCGACAATCGCGATCAGCATGAAGACATCGTTGTAAGCCATGACGTTCGCCTCGCGGGTGGCCGCCGTGGCCAGGCTGCGGATGCCCATGAGGTTGCGCAGTTCCGGGTCAGCGACGATCTTGCCATAGGCCGCCCCACCACTCTGCACCCGCGCCGCCACAAGCGGGTCAATCAGGGTCAGGTGCTCGACGATCATGCTCGAATGGTACTTCTCGCGCACGATCTGGAAAGTGCCCAGCAACGCCGCACCGATCAGGCCGCCGAGGTTCTGGCAGATCCCGAACATCACCGAGAAGCTCACCAGGTTGCGCGGGTTGGTCAGTACGTTTTTGGTGCCCAGCACCATGGTTGGCCCCAGGAAGAACGTACCGCCGAAGCCTAGCAGGAACTGGCTGATATAGAGGTTCTGCGGGCGGGTCAGGTTGCTGGAAAAACTGTCCATCACCGAACCGGTCGCCATCAGCGCCAGGGAAATGATCAGCGGCATCAGCAAATGCGCCGGGTTGATCGTCAGCGCGCTGACCACCAGCCCGGCAATCGCCCCGGCCAGCATCACCACGTACAGGGTGTGCATCTGCTGGTAGCTCATGTTCAACATCTGCATGAACCCCACCGCACCGGTGGATTGCTCGGACAGCACCATGCGAATCAGCACCACCGCCAACGCCAGGCGGATCATCACGCCGCTGCCCAGCCAGCGCCTCATCAGCATCGGGTTGCTGCGGTTATGCTCGATGGCGAGCCCCGCCATGATCAGCACCAGGGAACAGGCCGAGGCCACGCCGATCCACGGCGCTTCCAGCCACCAGTCAATACGCCCCAGGGACAGCACCGCACAGAGCAACGCCACGCCGCTGGCGAGGATGGCGAAGGTGAGGAAGTCGAGTTTTTCAAAGGTCTTGAAGCGATCGCCCGGCGGCAGCTTGAGCAGGAACACGCAGCCCAGGCAGATCAGCGCCAGGCCCAGTTCGAACAAGTACAGCCCGCGCCATTCGGCAATTTGCAGCAAATCTTCGGAAAACAGCCGCGCCAGGGGCAGCGCCAACTGCGCGGTACCCAGCCCCAACACCAAAGCTTTCAAACGCCACTTGGCCGGGAATGCCTGGATCATGTAGTACAAGCCCAACGAACTCAGCGCCGCACCCACCATGCCATGGGCGGCCCGTACCGCAATCGCCGAATTGAGGTCATTGACGAACAGGTGGCCGAAGGTCACCAGCGCGTAGAGCACCAGGAACACCTCGGTAAACGCACGCAGGCCGAACTGCTGGCGAAACTTTACCAGCAGCAGGTTCATGCACACGTTGGTCATTACATAGGCGGCGGGCAGCCAGGCCATTTCCGCGGTGGTCGCGCCCAGGGCGCCTTGCAGGTATTGCAGGTTGGCGATGACCAGGGCGTTACCCAAGCCGCCGGTGATTGCCACCAGCACGCCGACCAGCGCGAAAAGCCAGCGCTTACGCGTAGGATGCAGCGGCGTCGACGGCGAGCCAGGCAGGCTCGGCCGCTCGTGGGGTTGCCAGGTGTGGGGGGTGTATTTATCCATTCGGTGACCTTGGTAAGCCGGGGTGCAAGGCCGGTGAATCCGTTACACAGAGGAACAGTAACCTGAGAGGCGTTCATGTTGCCATCTTGAGGACGCAATTGATCGTCAATGGGGCACAGTCAAATGGCGCCCACTGCCCGGCATCATTTGTCTTGCCCCTTCGCCCAGCGCTTGAACTCAGCGATCAGGGTCCGGCTTGATCGCTACATCAGGCACCGGCTTATAGAACGGTCCATAGTCCAGCAGTAGCTCCTCGCCTCTCTTGATGTCCTTGAGCGCCACATAGAACGTCAGGTTTTTCCCGACCGCGATGGACACGACATTGTTGGACATCCACGCAGGCCCCTCGCCCAGTTGCGAGGTATTGATCAGGCTCAAGGTGTTGCCAGTGTGCAGGCCGCTCACCGTCCGGGTACCCGAGCGCGTACCGAACAGGTAAGTCATTACAGCCCGCGAACCTTGCTTGCGCTGCTCCTCGAACAGTGACGCTTCGTCTGCATGGTATTTGCCTGCATAAGGGCCAAGCACTTCATATTGGGGGATATCGCGCCGCGCCCATACCGAAGCGCCGCGAGCCGGCCCCCCATCGTCCAACGGCGTGACCACCTCCAGGGCATCGTCAAATCGAGTCTGATGCTGGCCTTCGGTGCGCAGCCAGTCTTTGATCGACGCCTTGATCTGTGCTGAAACCCTCGCCTTAGTCGGGCTATCAAGCCCATCGAGCACGCCATTCCAGTGGGAGATGCGGATGTCATCGATCGGGCCTTCGAGTGATTGGGTCAAGCTGATTCTGGGGTTCACCGGGTCCTGCAGAATCGGCAGCGTGTTGTCGATCTGATGACGAGGCAATGTCGGGAAATCGCTGGGTTCAACCTTGATCACCACGGGCGGGACTGTCGAAGCGGGGGCTGGGGCCTCCAGGCCTTGCGTTGTGCCGGCGCCGACCTTTGATGGTGGCGGGTCCAAGGGCTCTGATGCGGGGCGTTTTCGTGGGGTATCCGTAACCGATTGCCCAGGAACGGGGCGCGGCCCAGTGCCTTGCTGTAACCGTCCCAGACGTTGCGAGGCGTTCGCTGTAAACGAGCCGTCCGCTCTCACGTACTTACTCCAGAGGTCTGGACTAAGCCTGTGCTGTTGCACAAACTGCGCCTGCGTGACGGAGTTGTCTGCGCTCTCGGCAAGCGCTTGCCACTGGCGCAAAAGGTCACCGGTAATCCTGCGATAGGCGCCATCGGTTACATTCTTCATCAGTGCTTCGCCGGCCGCCGACAGGCCACCATCAGGACGGACATACGCTCTGAACGAATGCACACTCAGGTTATGCTGAACGGCGAACCCCTCCATGGTCATGGTCTCACGCGCCTGCTGCGTCAGCTTTTGCCACCTATCGATATGCGTTTCGGTCACCCTGCCCGCCGCCATGTTGGCAGAGCGGTCGCGCACCGTCACACCGGCAGGGCTCAGTTTGCCGTCAGGCTGCACGTAATACTCAAAGGTTCTCGGGGATAGATGTTTCTGGCGAGCAAAGCCCCTGCGTGTAAGGCTTCGTTGCTGCGCGGGCGGCAACGCCTCCCACTCGCGCAAATGCCCAGCCGTGATCAACTCCATGCGCGCCCTGGGAACATGGGTGACCGGACCCAGTGCGGCGCGCTCAAGGCGTTCGCTGGCGGTCTTTTTCAAGGAACCATCAGCGTTGACCCAGTCTCTCCAAGTGGCTGGATGGAGCCCGTTCTCGCTTGTGAACTGCGCTTGCGTGATCGCATTATTCGGGTCCTCGAAATAGGCTTTCCACTGGCGAAGGTGGTCGTCGGTAATCTTGTTAGGGGCAATACCGACCACCCTGTCCATCAGTTCTCTACCGACCGGCCCCAATGTACCGTCTCGCCGCACATGGGTTTTGAACGAGCCTGGATTAACGTGATAAAGCTCGGCAAACCCCTCGAGCGTCATTTCGTCACGCTCCGTCTGTGGCATGTCTTGCCAATCACGGATATGGGTTTCAGTCACGGTATAAAATGGCGTATTGGGTGCACGGTCGCGCACCGCCACGCCGATAGCGGTCAACTGACCATCTGGTTTTACATAGCGATTGAACACTTTCGGGTGCAGATGTTGCTGCCGTGCGAAGCCTGCGGGGGTAAGGCTTTGCTGCTGCTCCAATGATAACGCCTGCCAAGCGCGCAAATGATCGGCCATGGGGGTCTGGGCCTGAACAGCGGACGCCCGTGCGGCGCTTTGCAGTGCGCGTTCCAGACGCTGCGCGCCCGCCCCCTTCAACGAGCCGTCCGCGTTGACGTACTGCGCCCAGCTACGTTGGCTGAGCCCGTGCTGGCTCACGAACTGCGCTGACGTCAATGAGTTGCCTGGTTGCCTGAAAAGCTCATCCCACTGGCGTAAATGATCATCGGTAATCTGGTTACTTTTGGTGGGAACAGAGGAGTTGATCAGCGTTTCCCCGCGGGTCATCAGGGTACCGTCCTTGCGCGCATACGTTTTGAACGTACCCGGCCGAAGGTTATGAAGAACAGCAAACCCCTCCTGGGTCATTTCGTCACGCTGCGCCTGGGTCATGTTTTTCCACTCACGCACATGCGTTTCGGTCACCTTTGCGGTGAATGCGTTGGCAGGGCGATCACGCACGAGCACGCCGCTATCGGTTAACTGACCGTCTGGCTTTACGAAAAACTCAAAGGTTTTCTGTGTGAGTTTATTCTGCTTGGCAAAGCCCTTTCGGGTCAGCCTTATCTGCTCCTGCGGCGACAAGGCCTCCCAGGCCTTCAAGTGCTCAGCAGTGATCTGCCCGCCGCCGGGTGCCCCCAGGCGTTGCCATTCGTCGCCCTGTACATGCTGGACCAACAACTCGGTTTGCCGGTTGTTGTGATAAACCCGGGCCTGCACGGTGCCGTCTTCCGTGCGCGACACCTGGCGCACCTCATACACCGCTGTGTCACCGTTGCTGTCGGTATGGCGTATGTGCGAGGAGTGCCCATCGGCTGCCACATATACGCCCTGGCTGTTGCGTGTGAGCCCTGCGATTTTGGATTCAGGCACTTTGAAGTGCCCGAACAGCTCATGGCTCAGCTCACTTGGCCCATCGAAGCTCGCAGTGTCCACCTCACCGTCGACAGCCTGGGTTGCGGCCTTGAACTCATCGAGCGGGCCGCCATAAGGCCGCATCGCGTCGGCATCGAATGCATACCACTTGCCACCCTTGAGCACCGCGGCCCCCTCCACCGTCTGGCCTGCCACCTTCACGGTGCCGGTTGCGGCGGCCTCGTACTGTTTGCTGATCGCCTTCAACACGTCATAACTGCCGGTGGCGCCCCTGAGCTTGTTGACGGCCTTGACGCCTTTGGACAATACATAGAGACCAGCGCTACCCACCAACCTGGGCAAATCGCCCACCCCGCCGACGGGGTTGAGTACGTCAATGGCCGCCACGCCGATGACCTTGACCGCCCGCAATGCCTTGGCCCCGGCAGACAACGCAGAACGGCCGACCTTGAGCAACTTTCCTGCGGTGGAGGTGCCGGCGGTAAGAAAACCGAATACATCCAGCAAGAGGTCAAAAGCACCCGCGCCATACTGCCCGTTCTGAAAATTGACAATGGCGGACCTGAACGGGATCAGGTTCAACAAAAACTCGCTCAGCTGTGCGTTCGCCTTGTCCAAGGCGGTTTGCCCACGGGCCTGCTGTTTGATAGCGGGATCGTCGAGGTCCAAGTGTTCGACAAACGCCGTGGCAATCCCATGGGATCGAGCGCTGATAAAGCTATCCCAAGGCGCGTTATTCAGCGGTCGCTCACGTCCCAGATCATCGGCTTTATGGCTGGGCGTGAATACTTTGGTCGTCGAAACCTTGTTGCCATCCCTGTCTTCCTTAACCTTTGTACTGTAAAGGCTCGTCTTTTCAATCGTGCCTTTATTGAAGTCGATGACGTAGGCGTGCGACGTGCCTTGCAGCTCGGTTTTGACCAGCAGCCCCGGTTCATTTTGAGCATACGTATTATTGAAATGCCCATCCATGACGTATGAGCCTTTCTGGAAAAAACTGACCTTTCCAAACTCGAAATGCTTGCGATCCTGTAAGGGCAGTTGCGAGATCATGTGCCTGACCGTTGTATTGACGGCGATCTTTTTTTCCTCCATTGCACGGCTGAACTGCCGTTCGAATTCTGCCGGCACGCCAAATTGCCGATTGGCGTTCAAACTCGTTAGTACCCTTTGCAGGTCGTTGCCCTTGAGTGAGCTGCTGGGTTCGTGCGCCTTGAAAGGCCGGGACTCCAGCCAGTCGTCCATGGCGACATCCAAGAGCGAAATACCTCCCCCTTCAATCTTCACGTAGTGCTGATCGACAGCAAATACTTTCTCCTCGAAAAACGCGCCAAGGTCGCCAAATCGCTCCTTGAGCTTGGTCAGGGCGATCTCTTTTCGCGTGGGCAATGCCTTATCCAGTGCATGGGAGGCAGTGAGCCGGGTGTCCAGCTGCGCGTTGAATGCAGCCCTTGCCGATTCAAGTTGCGCGGGTGGATAGTCGCCATTCTGTCTTTTTGTGAGAATGCCACTGGCCACGGCCCAGTCCAGCAATGCCACCGTCTCTGCTGCTTGGGTAACTCCTGGGTCAACCCGCCGTGCTTCTTGCGCCTCGCTCATGACCTGGGCAAACGTCATGCCGGGGACTTTGCCCGGCGTCTGCGCCTCAATCGTCATTGCAGCAATCGCCAGGCTGGCCCATGCCTGGCTGCCGACTTTCACCGTCGCAGGAATGTCTTTGATCAGAAACTGCGGCGCCGACTTGGCCAGCAACAGGTACGCGCCGACACTTGCCAGTGCAGCACTGGTTTTGCCAGTACGACTCAAATGTTCGGCCAAGCCAGCCACCACCGTGGCTGCGTGGTGTCCCCCATGCGTGTCACCGCCCAGATCAAACCCAGCGACGCTGTTGCAATCGGGTGCGGTGATCGACTCAGGGTCCATCTGCAGTGCGATAGCGGCCAGTAGGTAATCGCTCGCGCTGCTTTCGCTGTCAATGCCCTGCATTGTTTGCTGCAGCGCGTTGCCCATCCGTTGCCCTTGCGGGGAATTGACCAGCGCTTCGAGTATTTTGGCCGGGTCGCTCCCCACTTCTGCCGGCAGCGGCTGGCGATACCGCAGAAACTCCAGTACGCCACCCTTGGTTTGCATCACCAGCGGTTGGTCGCCCAGAGGGTGTGCGTAATTCATCGTCGCAAGGCGCAAGCGCCGCTGCTCGTCTGCACTCAAGGGATTTGGCCAGGATAATGCCCCGCCCAAATGGCCCAGTGAGAAGACAGGACTGTTGGGCAATGGCAAATTCTGGCTGGGACGCTGGGGCGTCAACGACGGTTCAAGGTCATCGGCCACAAGCGGTGGCCGTTTTTCAGTTGCTGCCAAGGGAAGCGAAAAATGCGTATGTGCTGCGGTAATTGTCATAAAGCGCCTGTGCATAGTCGAAGAATCATCCAGGCAAAAGCGCGTTTCGGCGCTTGCGGCCGTTCACTGAGTGTCAGCGCTCAATGAGGAGGTTCCTGACCAAGTACAAGATTTCGTGACAGCGCACAGGTACAGCGTCAGAGCAACGCGCTGGCTAGCATCCCAATCGCCACCAACCCACACAGGCTGGCGAACCCCACTTGCAACACCCGCGCGGGGATCACCGAACACAACCGCCTTCCCGCCAACATGCCGACGACGCTCGCACCAATAAACACCCAGCCCACCGGCTCGATGCTCACGCCCGCATGAAACGCACCGGCCACGCCGATCAGCGACAGCAGGCTGACCACCATTAACGACGTGGCGACGATCCCGCGCATCTGCACGTCGGTCAGTTGCTTGAACGCCGGCACGATCAGGAAGCCGCCGCCCACGCCCAGCAAACCTGAAACGGCGCCGGTCACCGCTCCCAACGCCGCCAGGGTGGCGCTGCATTTGGCGGTCCAGGCCAGGCGACCGGTCTGCTGGTTGAGCATGCAGTTTTTCTGGCCCCACGACGCCGCACCATGGTCACTCGGCCCAGACTCGCGCTTTTCCCGTTGCAGCATGCGCCAGGCCACCAGCACCATCAGCGCGCTGAACAGCCCCATCAGCACCGGTTCCGACAGTTGGTGGGCGACAAACACGCCCAACGGCGAAAACAGCGCGCCGAGCAAGGCGATCAGTAACGCCGCACGGTAACGCACCAAGCCATGACGCAAGCCATCAATGGCACCAACCGCTGCCGCTGCGCCCACCGCCAGCAACGACACCGGCGCGGCCTGGGTCATGGTCAAGCCCAGCCCCAGCACCAGCGCCGGCACCCCAAGGATGCCGCCGCCCGCGCCAGTCAGGCCCATGACCAGGCCCATCAATACACCCAACACACTGGCCAGCAGCATTCAGTCCACCTTGCTCAGACGGGTCAGCCACTCGCGGCCCTTGAGCATGCCATTCCAGTAGAACCACGGCAGCAGCGTGGCCTTGAGGAACCACATCGAACGGCGTGCCTGCGTGGGATCAAGGGGAAAGGTCGGCAGCAACTTGCCGCCATAGCCAAACTCGGCCAGCACCACCTTGCCCTTCTCCACCGTCAGTGGGCAGGAACCATAGCCGTCATATTTGAGCGGCAAAGGTGCCTGCTTGCGCAGGGCCAGCAGGTTTTCGGCCACCACCACGATTTGCTTGCGCACCGCTGCCGCCGTCTTGGCGTTGGTGGTGCCGCACACATCGCCCAGGCCGAAGATATGCGGGTAGCGCAGGTGTTGCAGGCTATGGGGGTTTACTTCGCACCAGCCGGCGGCGTCGGCCAGCGGGCTCTGGCGGATAAAGTCCGGGGACAACTGCGGCGGTACGACGTGGAGCATGTCGAAGGTTTTCTCTTCGACCGTCGCGTTGCCTTCGGCGTCTTTGACTTCAAACCAGGCTTTGCGCGCCGGGCCGTCGACTTTCACCAGGTTGGAGTTGAACGCCAGGCGAGCGTTGTATTTTTCGACGTACTTCATCAGCGGCGGCACAAAGGTTGGCACACCGAACAACGCCGCACCGGCCAGGTTGAACTCGACGTCGATGTGTTTGAGATCGCCCTGCTTGAGCCAGTGGTCGCAGGACAGGTACAGGGCTTTTTGCGGCGCGCCGGCACATTTGATCGGCATCGCCGGCTGGGTGAACAACGCCTTGCCACCCTTGAGCTGCTGCACCAACTGCCAGGTGTACGCGGCATGCTCGTAGCTGTAGTTGGACGTGACACCGTGCTGGCCGAGGGTGTCCTGCAGGCCTTCGATTTTTTCCCAGGCCAGGCGCAGGCCAGGGCAGACGATAAGGTTCTTCCAGGTGACGCGCTGGCCGCTGTCGAGCACCAGGGTGTTTTCATCGGGCAACAGTTCGCTGACGGCGGCCTGCACCCAGCTGACGCCATTGGGCAGCACGTCGGCCAGGGGGCGGCGGGTCTTGTGCAGGTCGTAGGCGCCGCCGCCGACGAGGGTCCAGGCCGGTTGGTAGCAGTGGTAGTCGTTAGGTTCGATGAGGGTGATGTTCAGCTGCGGGTCGCGCTTGAGCAGGCTGGCCAGCAGACCGATGCCTGCCGAGCCGCCGCCGATGACTACGATATCGCCACTGATGGTGGGTCCCCAGTGTTGTTCGGTCATTGTCTACTGCCTTTTTGAGTCAATGCACACAAGGGTCGCTGCCGGATGGCGTCACGCCCAGCTTTTTATGACCGCGCCGCAATACAGCCCGGACAGGGTTTTCATCACTTGAATCACTTCGTGGCTGGCCAACCCGTAGAAAATATATTTGCCTTCCCGACGGGTGGCGACCAGCCCTTCATCGCGCAGGATGCCCAACTGTTGTGACAGGGTGGGCTGGCGTACGCCGGTCAGGGCTTCCAGCTCGCCGACGTTGCGCTCGCCCTGGGTCAACTGGCACAGGATCAACAAGCGATCTTCGTTGGCCAGGGCCTTGAGCAAGGCACAGGCCTTGGACGCCGATGCACGCAACTGGGCGACTTCGCCCTCACTCAACGTAGATTCCATTTGCCTCGGGTCCTTTATGTCACTTAAGCTCAAAACATTATGTGTAAACGTAAACTGATTGTAACCACTTTTTTCTTCAGCAGAGACAGCCGCCATGCCAGCGTTGATTCAAGCCTTTCTGGATGACGCATCGTCGACCTACACCTATATCGTCTATGAAGCCAATGGCGGCCCCTGCGCCATCGTCGACTCGGTGCTCAATTACGACCCGGCTTCGGGGCGCACCGATACGGCACAAGCCGACAAGGTGATTGCCTTTGTGCGCGAGCATGGCCTGCACGTGCAGTGGCTGCTGGAAACCCACGCCCATGCCGACCACCTGTCCGCCGCGCCCTACCTGCGCCGCACCTTGGGCGGCAAGATCGCGATCGGCGAATCGATCAGCAAGGTGCAGGGCGTGTTCAAGAACCTGTTCAACCTGGAGCCGGAATTTCGCGTGGACGGCTCGCAGTTCGATCACCTGTTTGCGCCGGATGAAGTCTTTCATATCGGCAACTTGAAGGCCCAGGCGTTGCACGTGCCTGGACACACCCCCGCCGACATGGCCTATTTGATCGACGGCCGCTTGATCCTGGTGGGCGACACCCTGTTCATGCCCGACGTCGGCACCGCCCGCTGCGACTTCCCCGGCGGCGATGCGCGGCAGTTGTACGCGTCGATGCGCAAGCTGTTGGCGTTCCCCTCCGATACCAGGCTGTATGTGTGTCATGACTATCCGCCTGAAGGCCGTGAGGCCAGGTACCAGACCACCGTGGCGGAACAACGGGCGGGCAATATTCATGTGCATGATGGGGTGGATGAAGCGGCGTTTGTACAGATGCGCACCCAGCGTGATGCTGGATTGGGCATGCCAACGTTGTTGCTTCCGGCGATCCAGGTAAATGTGCGGGCTGGAAATATGCCGCCGGCAGAAGAAAACGGCGTGACGTACCTGAAAATCCCCCTCAACCAACTTTAGAAGCACCGATCCGCTGTGGGAGCTGGCTTGCCTGCGATAGCGGTGGGTCAGTTGGCCCATTTGCCCGATATACCGCTCTATACCGACCAACGGTAACCACGATGCGAAGCGAGCCGCTCTTGATCTGCTTTTGATCTGCTTTTGATCTTAGGCGCCCCGTTAAACCACGCTGGCCGGAATTCGACAGGGATTTGGGGGGTAAACCGGCAGGGATGCCGGTTTAGCCGCCCCGCGCCATGGATGGCGCGTGGCGGCGGCCCCCCAAATCACTGGCGAATTACGGGCACACCGAGCCCAAGCGAGGTGCCGAGTGGTGGGGCAAGAGCGCTTTGCTTACTTTCGCGCTTTTCGAAAGTGAGCCGCCGTCAGGGCGGAACCCTAAGTGGCCGTTACCGCAGGAATGGATATGTACACAATCCAGCTGCATTGACTGTGAGGCCGTCTTCGCAGGCAAGCCAGCTCCCACAGTTGGATCGTTAGGGTGTCAGGTAGGTAGTCGTCGGCTGTCAGGCCGCCATCGCAGGCAAGCCAGCTCCCACAGTTGGATCGCGGGGTGCCGTCATCACAGGCAAGCCCCACATTTTGTCCCGTGTTGAATCAGGAACCGAGGCTGATGCCGTTGGCCGGCAACGGCAGTGCGGTTTTGTAGCGCACTTGCTTCAAGGCAAAGCTGGAGCGAATGTTCGCCACCCCAGGCACCTTGGTCAAAAAGTCCATCATAAAGCGCTCCAGCGACTGGATCGTGGGCACCAACACGCGGATCAAATAGTCCGGGTCACCGGCCATCAGGTAGCACTCCATCACCTCAGGCCGATCCGAGATCGCCCCTTCGAATTGCTGCAGCGCCAGCTCGTTCTGTTTTTCCAGGCTCACGTGGATGAACACATTGACGTGCAGCCCCAGCAGATCAGCATCCAGCAGCGTAACCTGCTCACGAATCAACCCCAGTTCTTCCATCGCCTTGACCCGGTTGAAACACGGCGTAGGCGACAGGTTGACCGAGCGAGCCAGGTCGGCATTGGTGATGCGGGCATTCTCTTGCAGGGCGTTGAGAATGCCGATATCGGTACGGTCCAGTTTGCGCATGAGACAAAATCACCTGTTTATTATGTTTATGCAGTTTTTTTATCCGCAAATGGCCGGCGACGCAATGAAACAGAGATAAATATTCTTCTACGCCACGCCTATGATTGTTGTAGGACAAGATTTCTTCTACCCGAAGACTGACTGTCAGCTAGCGCGCCCACTACAAGAAATTCACAAGATAGAGCGTAGAAAGCCATGACCCAGCCGTATGCACCGCTGCGCCTGCACGTTCCCGAACCCTCGGGCCGCCCAGGCTGCAAGACCGACTTCACCTACCTGCGTTTGACCGACGCCGGCCTGGTACGCAAACCCGCCATCGACGTAGAACCGGCCGACACCGCCGACCTGGCCAAGGGCCTGATCCGCGTGCTCGACGATCAGGGCCAGGCCCTGGGCCCGTGGGCCGAAGGCGTCTCCACCGAGATCATGCGCAAAGGCATGCGCGCCATGCTCAAGACGCGCATTTTCGACAACCGTATGGTGGTCGCCCAGCGTCAGAAAAAAATGTCGTTCTACATGCAAAGCCTTGGCGAAGAAGCCATCGGCAGCGCCCAGGCCCTGGCCTTGAACATCGACGACATGTGCTTCCCCACCTATCGCCAGCAAAGCATCCTGATGGCCCGCGAGGTGCCGCTGGTGGACCTAATCTGCCAACTGCTGTCCAACGAGCGCGACCCGCTCAAGGGCCGCCAATTGCCGATCATGTATTCGGTCAAGGAGGCGGGCTTCTTCACTATTTCCGGCAACCTTGCCACCCAATTCGTGCAGGGCGTGGGTTGGGGCATGGCCTCGGCGATCAAGGGCGATACCAAGATCGCCTCGGCCTGGATCGGCGACGGCGCCACTGCTGAATCGGACTTCCACACCGCCCTCACCTTCGCCCACGTGTACCGCGCGCCAGTGATCCTCAACGTGGTCAACAACCAGTGGGCGATTTCCACCTTCCAGGCCATCGCTGGCGGTGAAGCCACCACCTTCGCCGGACGCGGCGTCGGGTGCGGCATCGCTTCCCTGCGCGTGGACGGCAATGACTTTATCGCCGTGTACGCCGCCTCGGCCTGGGCCGCCGAACGTGCGCGCCGTAACCTGGGGCCCACCCTGATCGAGTGGGTCACCTACCGCGCCGGCCCGCATTCCACCTCCGATGACCCATCCAAGTACCGTCCCGCCGACGACTGGAGCCACTTCCCCCTGGGCGACCCGATTGCCCGCCTCAAGCAGCACTTGATCAAGATTGGCCAGTGGTCCGAAGAGGAACACGCGGCGGTCAGTGCAGAACTTGAAGCCGAAGTGGTCAAGGCGCAGAAGGAAGCCGAACAGTACGGCACCCTGGCCGGTGGCCAGATTCCAAGCGCCGCGACCATGTTCGAGGATGTCTATAAAGAGATGCCGGAGCACTTGAAGCGCCAGCGTCAAGAGCTGGGGGTGTGACATGAACGACCACAACAACAGTATCGAACTGGAAACCGCCATGACCACCACCACCATGACCATGATCCAGGCCCTGCGCTCGGCCATGGATGTGATGCTTGAGCGTGACGACAACGTGGTGGTGTTCGGCCAGGACGTCGGTTACTTCGGCGGCGTGTTCCGTTGCACCGAAGGCTTGCAGACCAAGTACGGCAGCTCGCGGGTGTTTGACGCCCCCATCTCGGAAAGCGGCATCGTCGGCGTGGCCGTGGGCATGGGCGCTTACGGCCTGCGCCCGGTAGCGGAAATCCAGTTCGCCGACTACGTCTACCCCGCCACCGACCAGATCATTTCCGAAGCGGCACGCCTGCGTTATCGCTCGGCCGGCCAGTTCACTGCGCCCTTGACCATGCGCATGCCCTGCGGCGGCGGCATCTATGGCGGCCAGACCCACAGCCAGAGTATCGAAGCGGTGTTCACCCAGGTCTGCGGCCTGCGCACGGTGATGCCGTCCAATCCCTATGACGCCAAGGGCCTGCTGATCGCCTCCATCGAAAACGATGACCCGGTGATCTTCCTGGAGCCCAAGCGCCTGTACAACGGCCCGTTCGACGGTCACCACGACCGCCCGGTAACGCCGTGGTCCAAACACCCCCAAGCCCAGGTGCCGGACGGTTACTACACCGTGCCCCTGGACGTAGCCGCCATCGTGCGCCCAGGCTCGGCCGTGACCGTGCTGACCTATGGCACCACCGTGTATGTGTCGCAAGTCGCCGCTGAAGAAACCGGCATCGACGCCGAGGTCATTGACCTGCGCAGCCTGTGGCCGCTGGACCTGGAGACCATCGTCAAGTCGGTGAAAAAGACCGGCCGTTGCGTGGTGGTGCATGAGGCCACGCGCACCTGCGGCTTTGGTGCCGAGTTGGTCTCGCTGGTGCAAGAGCATTGCTTCCACCACCTGGAAGCGCCGATCGAACGCGTCACTGGTTGGGACACTCCCTACCCGCACGCGCAGGAGTGGGCGTATTTCCCAGGGCCGTCCCGAGTGGGCGCGGCGTTGAAACGGGTCATGGAGGTCTGAATGGGCACGCACGTTATCAAGATGCCGGACATTGGCGAAGGCATCGCGGAAGTTGAATTATCGGTATGGCATGTAAAGGTCGGCGACCTGGTGGTTGAAGACCAGGTGCTGGCGGATGTGATGACCGACAAGGCGATGGTGGATATTCCCTCGCCGGTCCACGGCAAGGTGATTTCCCTCGGCGGCGAGCCGGGTGAGGTCATGGCAGTGGGCAGCATTTTGATCAGCATTGAAGTGGAAGGCGCAGGCAATACCAAGGATATGCCGGAGGTTGCCGAGCCGGCGAAGGCCGCGCCACCTTTGGCCGAAGCCAAACCGGTACAGGCGCCGGTAGAAAGCAAGCCCGCTGCAGTAGTGAAAGCGCCGCAAGCGCCCGTGGCCCGTGAAGCCAGCGAACGCCCGTTGGCCTCGCCTGCCGTGCGCAAACACGCGCTGGATGCCGGGATTCAACTGCGCCTGGTCCAGGGCACAGGGCCTGCGGGCCGGATTCTGCATGAAGACCTGGAGGCTTACTTGCGCCAGGGCCCGACAACGGGCGCCAGCGCCGCCAACCCGTATGCCGAGCGCACTGACGAACACCAGATCCCGGTGATCGGCATGCGCCGCAAGATCGCCCAGCGCATGCAGGACGCCACCCGCCGCGCCGCGCATTTCAGCTACGTGGAAGAGATCGACGTCACCGCCCTCGACGAGTTGCGCGTGCACCTCAACGAGAAGCACGGTGCGACACGCGGCAAGCTGACCCTGCTGCCGTTTATCGTGCGGGCCATGGTGGTAGCCTTGCGCGACTTCCCGCAGATCAATGCGCGTTACGACGACGAAGCCCAGGTCATCACTCGCCTTGGTGCCGTGCACGTGGGCGTCGCCACCCAGAGCGACGTGGGCCTGATGGTGCCGGTGGTGCGCCACGCCGAAGCCCGCAGCCTGTGGGGCACTGCCGAAGAAATCGCGCGTTTGGCCAATGCCGCACGCACAGGCAAGGCCAGCCGTGAAGAGCTGTCCGGTTCGACCATTACCCTGACCAGCCTTGGCGCCCTGGGCGGCATCGTCAGTACGCCAGTGCTGAACCTGCCGGAAGTGGCCATCGTCGGCGTCAACCGCATCGTTGAGCGGCCGATGGTGATCAAGGGCCAGATTGTGGTGCGCAAGATGATGAACCTCTCCAGCTCTTTCGATCACCGCGTGGTCGATGGCATGGACGCGGCGCAATTCATCCAGGCCATTCGCGGCCTGCTCGAACAACCCGCCAGCCTGTTCCTGGAGTAAGGGCATGACTCAGACATTGCACACCACGCTGCTGATTATCGGCGGCGGCCCCGGCGGTTATGTCGCGGCGATTCGCGCAGGCCAACTGGGCATCCCCACCATTCTGGTGGAAGGCCAAGCACTGGGCGGCACCTGCCTGAACATTGGCTGCATTCCCTCCAAGGCGCTGATCCATGTGGCCGAGCAGTTCCAGCAAACCGTGCACCATAGCCAGGGCTCGCAGTTGGGCATTGAGGTGGATGTACCGACTTTGGACATCCGCAAGAGCGTGGAATGGAAAGACGGCATCGTTGACCGCCTGACCACCGGCGTCGCCGCACTGCTGAAAAAACACAAGGTGCAGGTGATCCATGGCTGGGCCAAAGTCATCGACGGCAAGACCGTCGAGGTGGGCGAGCAACGCATCCAGTGCGAACACCTGCTGTTGGCCACCGGCTCGACAAGCGTCAACCTGCCGATGCTGCCGATTGGCGGGCCGATTATCTCGTCCACCGAAGCCCTGGCACCGACCCATGTACCCAAACGTTTGATCGTGGTGGGCGGTGGTTATATCGGCCTGGAACTGGGGATTGCCTACCGCAAGCTTGGTGCCGACGTCAGTGTGGTCGAGGCCCAGGCGCACATCCTGCCGGCCTACGACGCCGAGCTAACCCTGCCGGTGGCTGAATCCCTGAAGAAACTCGGCGTGAAGCTGTACCTGGAACACAGCGTCACCGGCTTTGCCGACAACAAGCTGCAAGTACGTGCACCCAATGGCGACACCCTGGCGCTGGACACCGACCAGGTGCTGGTCGCCGTGGGGCGCAAACCCAACACCCAAGGCTGGAACCTCGAAGCGCTGAACCTGGACATGAACGGCGCGGCGATCAAGATCGACAGCCGCTGCCAGACCAGCATGCGCAACGTGTACGCCATTGGCGACCTCAGTGGCGAGCCGATGCTGGCGCACCGGGCCATGGTCCAGGGCGAAATGGTTGCCGAACTGATCAGCGGCAAGGCCCGCGAATTCAACCCGGCGGCAATTCCGGCGGTGTGCTTTACCGACCCGGAACTGGTAGTGGTCGGCAAGACCCCGGACGAGGCCAAGGCTGCTGGCCTGGATTGCATTGTGTCGAGCTTCCCGTTCGCCGCCAATGGCCGGGCCATGACGCTGGAGTCCAAAGCCGGCTTCGTGCGGGTGGTGGCGCGGCGTGACAATCATTTGATTGTTGGCTGGCAAGCGGTGGGGGCTGGGGTGTCGGAACTGTCCACTGCGTTTGGCCTGAGCCTGGAAATGGGCGCGCGCCTGGAGGATGTGGCCGGGACCATCCATGCCCATCCGACCCTGGGTGAAGCGGTGCAGGAAGCCGCGCTGCGGGCATTGGGGCACGCGTTGCACCTGTAAAACCGTGGCGTGGCTATCGCAGGCAAGCCAGCTCCCACACTTGGAATGCATTCCAATGTGGGAGCCGGGCTTGCCCGCGATAGCGGTGGATCAGCCAATGCAGAGGTTGAATGGTCCACCGCCCTGCTCCCACACCGGCCAAGAATGCAGTATTGTTGCGCCATCCAGAAAAAAATCCGACTTGACCAGAGATAGAGGGTGTCATGGGTAACGAGAGCATCAATTGGGACAAGCTGGGTTTTGACTACATCAAGACCGACAAGCGGTTTCTCCAGGTCTGGAAGAACGGCGAATGGCAAGCTGGCACCCTGACCGACGACAATGTGCTGCACATCAGCGAGGGCTCCACTGCCCTGCATTATGGCCAGCAATGCTTCGAGGGCCTGAAGGCCTACCGTTGCAAGGACGGCTCGATCAACCTGTTCCGCCCGGACCAGAACGCCGCCCGCATGCAGCGCAGCTGTGGCCGCCTGCTGATGCCACAAGTGCCGACCGACGCGTTCATCGACGCCTGCAAACAAGTGGTCAAGGCCAATGAGCGCTTCATCCCGCCGTACGGCAGTGGCGGCGCGCTGTACCTGCGCCCGTTCGTGATCGGCACCGGTGACAACATCGGCGTGCGTACCGCGCCGGAATTCATCTTCTCGGTGTTCTGCATCCCGGTCGGTGCCTACTTCAAGGGCGGCCTGGTGCCGCACAACTTCCAGATCTCCGGCTACGACCGCGCCGCGCCGCAAGGCACCGGTGCCGCCAAGGTTGGTGGCAACTACGCCGCCAGCCTGATGCCGGGTTCGGAAGCGAAGAAATCCGGCTTCGCCGACGCGATCTACCTGGACCCGATGACCCACTCGAAAATCGAAGAAGTCGGCTCGGCCAACTTCTTCGGCATCACCCACGACAACCAGTTCATCACGCCGAAGTCGCCTTCGGTATTGCCAGGCATCACCCGCCTGTCGCTGATCGAACTGGCCCAGACCCGCCTGGGCCTGGAAGTGGTCGAGGGCGAAGTGTTCATCGACAAGCTGGATCAGTTCAAGGAAGCCGGCGCCTGCGGTACCGCAGCGGTGATCTCGCCTATCGGCGGCATTCAGTACAACGGCAAGCTGCATGTGTTCCACAGCGAGACCGAAGTCGGCCCGATCACCCAGAAGCTCTACAAAGAGCTGACCGGTGTGCAGACCGGTGACGTGGAAGCGCCAGCGGGTTGGATCGTCAAGGTCTGACAGCCACAAAAGCCAGCGACACCACAAAACCCTGTGGGAGCTGGCTTGCCTGCGATAGCGAACTGTCAGTCAGCATATGATCGTTCCCACGCTCCGCGTGGGAATGCAATGCATCCCCTGACGCTCCGCGTCACCTGTTGTCCGGCGGGACGCGGAGCATCCCAGGCGGCATTCCCACGCAGAGCGTGGGAACGATCAAAGGCCTATCGCTATCGCAGGCAAGCCAGCTCCCACACTGGTTTCTACACCTTCATGAGCGTGGCGTAATATTCTCGGCAATCTTCTTGCCCATACTGATCCTCGGCTCCACCCCATACCCCAACGCCTCATAAAACCCCACCACCACGTCATTGCCGCCGGTGATCTGCAGGTTGATTTTCATGCAACCCAGCGCTGTCAACGCCTGTTCGGCATAGCGCACCAGCGACGACCCCAGGCCATGGCGCCGATAGTCGGTATGCACCGCCACCGAATACAACCAGCCACGATGCCCGTCATAGCCGGCGAGGATGGTACCGATCACGGCTTTGTTGTCGGTGGCAACGAAGAACAACCCGTCATTGACCGCCAGTTTCTTATCAATCGCCAGGCTCGGCAGGTTATGCGCGGTGTCATAGCCAAACGCCTGCTGCCATAACTCAATCACCTGGGCACGGTGTTGACGGTCGCGATACGGCCCGATGGGGTGGCGGGACAACAGCGCCTTTTCCATCACCAACGTGCGCTCGTTGCCGTGGTACACGTCACGCACGTTGTGAAAACCCAGCTTGGCGTAGAAGGCTTGCGCCGTCAGCGAGGACGGCACGCTCAGCACCGTCACGCCGGCTTCACGGGCGCGCAGCTCGATCTCGATCATCAACAATCGGCCAATGCCCTGCCCTTGCAGCGCCGGGTTGACGAACACCGAGCGCACCACGTTGCCGTCCAGTGCGGCCGTAGCAACGATCAGTTGATCCTGAGTCGCCACCAACACCACACGCCGCTGGAGTAACGCCATTACCGCGTCGGGGGTGAAGTTGCTGGCAACCCGCGCAATCACATCTGCTGGGTAATCACGTGCGTTGCTGCTGTGCAGCGCAGCCAGGATGACCTGGCTGATGCCCTCGGCATCTGAAGGTTGGGCAAGGCGAACAGCGGTAGACATGGTTCCTCCTGGCTGACACAACGATAACAATCACCACAATACCAATGTGGGAGCTGGCTTGCCTGCTCCCACAGGTTGATCGTATTTCAATCTGACAGCCGATTCGGCTGCGCCACCCCCGTTTTCAGCTTTCTTGGCTGAGCCACCCCGCTGTTTCAGCCGGGATCCTTTCCCCGCAACGCACACAATAGCGGCACAAGATCCCCAACGGACCCGTGCCCCCATGCAAACCACCAACACCGTCCTGATGATCCGCCCGGCGCGCTTTGCCTTCAACCCGGATACCGCGATCAACAACCGTTTCCAACGCCCGCCGCTGGACCCGCTCAGTGCACAGCACAAAGCGCTGGAGGAGTTCGACGGTTATGTCGACACCCTGCGCCAGCATGGCGTGGAGGTGCTGGTGGTGCAGGACACGCCGGCGCCTCATACGCCCGACTCGATCTTCCCCAACAACTGGTGGAGCAGCCATGCCGACGGCAGCCTGGTGCTCTACCCCATGGAAGGCCAGAACCGCCGACTGGAGCGCAACAAGGGCGTGCTGCAAGTACTGGAGCAACGCTTTGCGATCAACACCACCATCGACCTCAGCCACCTGGAACAACAGAACATCTTCCTGGAAGGCACCGGCAGCATGGTGCTCGACCGCCAGCACCGCATCAGCTACGCCTGCCATTCGGGGCGCACCCACCACGCGGCCCTGCGCCAGTTTGCCGAACGCCTCGACTACCAACTCTGTGTGTTCCACGCCCTGGACCGTCACCAGGCCCCCATCTACCACAGCAACGTGATGATGAGCGTTGGCCGCGACCTCGCGGTGGTGTGCCTGCAGGCCCTGCCCGACGACAGCGAGCGCCTGGCCCTGGAACGCTCCCTGCGTGACACCGGCAAGGACATCCTCAGCCTGGACTTCGACCAGTTGGAAGCCTTCGCCGGCAACATGCTGGAGGTCCACGACCGGGACGGCCAGCCATTGCTGGTGATGTCCGCCAGTGCCTGGGGCGCCCTGCATCCGGCGCAGCGTCAGCATGTGGAACGCCATACGCGGCCGGTGGTGGTGAATATCGACAACATCGAACGCATCGGCGGCGGCAGTGCCCGCTGCATGCTGGCCGAAGTGCATCTGCCGGCCCGTCCCTCATTTCAATAAGGAGTCCTGCCATGACCCGTTATATCGACGTCAACGACCTCAGCTACCTGGTATCGCAAAAAGGCCTGCAAACCTGTATCACCGAGATGGCCGACTACATTCGCGCCGACTACCTGCGTTGGCAGGATTTCGAAAAATGCGCGCGCCTGGCCAACCACTCACCGGATGGCGTGATCGAGCTGATGCCGGTGTCCGACGCTTCGCTGTACGCCTTCAAGTACGTCAACGGCCACCCAAAAAACACCCTGGCCGGCATGCTCACCGTGATGGCGTTCGGTGCCTTGGGCGACGTCGACACCGGCAAACCGGTGCTGCTGGCGGAAATGACCCTGACCACTGCGATCCGCACCGCTGCCACCTCGGCCCTGGTCGCCCGCTACCTGGCCCGCGCCAACAGCCGCAGCATGGCGCTGATCGGCAACGGCTGCCAAAGCGAATTCCAGGCTCTGGCCTTCCACGCCATGCTGGGCATTACTGAAATCCGCCTGTTCGACATCGACCCCCAGGCCACCGCCAAGCTCGCCGCCAACCTCAAGGCGTTCCCGGCGATCAAGGTGATCCTGGCCGCCAGCGTCGCCGAGGCAGTCAAAGGCGCGGACATTGTCACCACCGTGACTGCAGACAAGGCCTACGCCACCATCCTGACTGACGAGATGATCGAGCCAGGCATGCACCTCAATGCCGTGGGCGGTGACTGCCCGGGCAAGACCGAGCTGGACCGCCGTATCGTCGAGCGCGCCAGGGTGATCGTCGAGTACGAACCGCAAAGCCGCATCGAAGGCGAAATCCAGCACATGCCGGAAGATTCGCCGGTCACCGAGCTGTGGCAAGTGATCAACGGCCAACAGCCGGGCCGCGAGAATGAACGCCAGATCACCCTGTTCGACTCGGTGGGTTTTGCTATCGAAGACTACTCGGCCCTGCGCTATGTACTGGACGTGGCCAAGGCCCTGGATGTGGGGAGCGAGCTGGAGCTGGTGCCAGACCTGGCCGACCCGAAAGACCTGTTTGCACGCCTGGCCCAGCAACCTGTGGTACAGCATAAAAAGCGCGCCTGAAACCGCTCTGGCTTGCCGCTTTGCGCCCAGGGCAGGCCAGATTCGGGTGGGTTGAAAGCCGATTTTGCCGGTGTCACAGCCGATTCCGCTGCATTGCCTGTTTTAACAGCGCAATTTGCGCTTTGCGCAGGGGGTAAACGACACAAAAAACGCACCATCATGAAGCATTCTCTGCTCCCAGTTATTCACTGCCCCTGACATCAATTACAAAATATAGGGACCGACACATGACTCCTCTGCGATCACTCTTCGCTGCGTTGCTGTTGCCACTGTGCGCCACTGCTGCCCACGCCCAGGACTGGAAAGAAATCCGGTTTGGCGTGTTCCCCGAATACCCGCCCTTCGAATCCGTCGCCGCCGACGGCAGCCTGCAAGGTTTCGATATCGAACTGGGCAACGCCATCTGCGCCAAGCTCGAAGTGAAATGCACCTGGGTGCACAACGAATTCGACGGCATGATCCCGGCCCTGCGTGCGCGCAAGTTCGACGCGATCATGTCTTCCATGGCCGTGACCCCGGCCCGCGAGAAAGTCATCGACTTCACCGACCGCCTGTTCCTCAGCCCCACCTCGGTGATCACCCGAAAAAACGCCACCTTCGGTGACACCCCCGAGTCGCTGAACGGCAAGCAGGTTGGCGTGCTGCAAGGCTCGTTGCAGGAAGCCTATGCCCGCGCGCACCTGGCCAAGCTCGGTGCACAGATCAAGGCGTACCAGTCTCAGGAACAGAACTACGCCGACCTGCAAAACGGCCGCCTCGACGCCACCCTGACGGACAAGCTCGAAGCCCAGCTCAACTTCCTGTCCAAGCCCGAAGGCGCCGACTTCAAGACCGGCCCGGCCTTCAAGGAC
>NZ_WKFA01000058.1:0-38209 GCF_021605325.1 Pseudomonas sp. PA-7-1E | reverse complement strand
GTGCTTCTCCTGCGGGGGTGGTGGTGCATCTGCTGCGGGGTGCATCTGCTGCGGGGGTGCGTATGCTGCGGGGGTAAGGGTGTACATAGTTGAGCGTCCCATGCGCTCGCGGAATGACAGAATCCCAGTTGCCCCCAGCCACTTAATTGCCGACTGAACCGTGCGCTCACCCAAGCAGGTGCGCTCAGCGATACGAGCAACAGAAGGCCAGCAAACACCCTCGTCGTTTGCGTTATCAGCCAGCGATATCAGGACAGCCTTTTGCGGGCCGCTCATGCCTTGCAACGGCCAGCACAGGCTCATGATGATGGTGCTCATGCGGAAACATCCTGGGCAGGTGCCAGGGATGCCTTCAGGTGACTGAGGCATTCCCGGCGAAATTTGGATTTAGATGCGTGCGAGTACTGGCCGCTGATCATCAGCGCGGCATCCATCGCGGCGGATTGATTTGTTGTGAGGTGTCGTGACACGTTTTCAGAGTTGTCGGAAAGTGTCGCAACATCCCTAGAGCTGTTGACTGCGGGGGTTTTATTGATCATTATTCACCTCGAAATAAAGCTGTACTAAGCCGCCCTGCCAGGCGGTTTTTTTATGCCTGCGATTCAGGCGGCCTTCAGCGATTCGCGCAGGATGTGCAGCGCTTCGATTGCTTCCTGAATGGCTTTCTCGCCCTGGGCCTTTTCGTGCTGGCTGATGTGGTTGTCAGCGGCCGCGTCGAAGATCAGCCGGCCAACATCACCGCATTCGGCCGACAGGTGGCCCAGGGCAACCATCAATGGCTTGGCCGCAGGCTTCTCACGGGCGACCAGCTCATAGCCAAACTTGTCTGCAAGCGCTATCAAGGGCCGCATGTCGCCGGTGTGCAGCAAGACGCCGAACAGATGCTCGATGGTCAGGTGGTGAGCAGAGTTGTCTGGGTTCGAGCGCTGCAGCAGGCTCACATGCGCAAGACACATCTTCCCCGCCAACTCCTCTGCCCCACTTTCCTTGATGGTGGTGTGGCAAGCCCTCAAGAAATCTTCCATTCGTAAAACCTCAAATTTGTTTCCGTGGCGCCTTTGCAGTGCTAAGGCGATCATTTGGTCAATGGAGTGCTGCGCAGGGATCTCAGGCGGCGGTCTGCTGCGCAGCATCGCCGGCCGCAGAAATGATCTGCCCCCATGGAAAAGATGGGCAAAGATCGGCGCGATTTACGGCGCCGCCGGTCAATGCTTCGATTTGAATCGCACGCTTTGCGGGAACAGGTCGCTCGCCGGAGCACCATTGATTAACGGTGGGTGCAGTGACCTTCAGCAGGCGCGCCATTTGCACCTGACTACCCAGCAAGCGAGATGCTTCTTTGGCCGCTTCTGCTGACTTCATGAGTTCTCTCCTGGAGATTTATGTCGAATATAAGGCATTACCTTATCACGGGCAAGCCATTGCCTAACCAACAACGCAATAGGCTTAATTAGGCAATGCTTACCGGACCAGAATTAGGCGCCGCCATTGAGGCCGCGCGGATCGCCAAGGGCGTATCGAAAAAGAATCTCGCAGACGACTTCTCCGTGAAGCCTCCGTCGATACAAGGCTGGGTGAAAAACGGCAGAATCGATAAATCAAAGCTGATGGACGTGATCGCCTACTTCTCCGATGTCGTTGGCCCTGAGCACTGGGGACTACGCCCAGGCTTCTCCTACGAAAACCTCGAGGAAGCTAACGAGGACTCTCCTGGTCAGCCCAGTAATGACGGGCAATCAATGGCTTCTTCTGCAGCGGATATGGTCCGTCAGATGTTGGCGACCAAGGGCAAAAGCCTTTCAGAGGATGCTCGGAACAGGCTCCTGGCCGCAGCAGAGCAGAGCGACTCAGGAAACGTCATACACGTCGACTTCTCTCGCCCAGGCCAAGTAGGCGACGAGGTATGGATTGCCCACTACGACGTGCGCGCAGCGATGGGCGGCGGGCAGATACCGCACGAATTCCCAGAGATGCTTCAAGACATACGGGTCAGCCCCAAGCATTTGCGCGAGATGGGTGTCACGTTCAAAGAGCACTTCCACCTCAAGATGATCACCGGGTGGGGTCAATCGATGGCTCCCACGATCAAAGACCGAGACCCTCTGCTCGTGGACATCACGATCCGAGAGTTCACCGGCGACGGCATTTACCTCTTCTCCCACGACGAGATGCTGTACGTGAAGCGCCTGCAGAAGAAAGGCAAGGACCGCTTCAAGATGATCTCGGACAACAAGCACCACGATATTGAAGAGATTCGTGTGGATGACACCCACATCCTCGCTCGCGTGCTTTACGTGTGGAATGGACAGCCGGTTTAGCGATTGACCTGCACTTACGAATACTAGAATTAATCGATATCAACCCTCTGTGCTTACAAGGAATTTGCAGTGAAGCCGGAAAAGAGACGAAACTACTATTTTGACTTTTACTCACTAAGATGCGAGCAAAATGATCTCTTTACCACGACTGCGGGCGAGGCTTTTGAGCGGATCGCTGGCGGAGAGTTTCTATCAAGTTACTCTAGCTACGGATGCACGAGAGAGGTTTTCGGGCTAAAATACAGGCCTGAAACCGACTCATATGCGGGGCAGATTAGGAAAATACGGAAGGCTGATTTACCCGAGGTAGGCGTTCCTGGGCGAGACAGCAAGAAACTTGAGTTAGAGCTTGATGAAGGTGTGATAGAAAAGAACTTCTTCGTGTATTACTGTAAAAACTCTCTTCTTATCCTCCATAGGAATGACGACGGTAATACTGGAGCCCATTTAGCCCAGTTACTATCGTCATCGGCCGGAGTATTGTTTTTTTCTTCTCCGATAATTCAGGCCGATCAAGTGGAAAGGCTTCTAAACAACAAATTAACCATAAAGAAATTCTCGGTAAAAATACCACGGCCCACCAATCCAAGTTTATACCCTCAAGATAGCTTCAGCGCCAAAACAATCGAGCTCCTCAATCAATCCGGTGCAGACAGCCTGGATATAACTTTCACGATCGACCAGAAGATCGAGACTAGCGCCGGAAAGCTTTCTGGCACGCTTCAGAGTGCTATAGGTCAGTTGCTATCAATGGGGGCTACTAAGGCCAAGTTGGATACCGACGAAAATGGTAAGATTCATCCTATAGATTTAATCGCAAATAGAATATACTCAATTCAACATGCAAATACGAACTCATACTTCCCACCTAGCGAAAGTATGTATAAGCTTGCAGACAAAGCGAAAAACGAGCAGAGAGAGCCACTTGATGACTATTTCGGCAAAACTGCAAGAATTATTTAAACTAGCTATCGCGCTGACTATTACATTGCTTTTCAGGCATTATAATTTCACATTTACCGCTAGCGACCTCACAACATTTGCCACTGCTGTCGCAGGTAGTGCCGGGACAATACTTGGGTTTGTGATAACTGCTATAGCTCTTATGGCATCTGTTATGGACCGTGACCTATTAAAAAACCTTCGAGCTACAGGCGGATATAAAAAACTTATTAGTGGCAGTTTCGTTTGCGCAGCCTTGCATCTCTTGCTTCTTTCCATAGCCTTGAGTTTATTGCTTCCTTGGTCTGGCGATAAAAAGACAATAATACTCGCGGTCGTTTTTGTCGGCAGCCTGTGTGCAGTAAATCTAGCGACAACCGGTCTTGGATTCTACCGCGTCATTATGTCTATAAGTAGAAGCTAGAGGTTTTATAGCCCGGCCAGGTACCGGGCTTTTTATTGCCTGTCAGAAAGGCGCTAGCTCCTCTTCCTGCTCGAATTCAGCCTCTCCCCTGCCCGTCACCTCCACTTCTTGCTGCTCCCACCTCACCGTCACGCTGCTGTCGTCATTGAGTATCAACTCAAGCTCGTCGGTTTCGGCGATCACGCCCAGAACCTCTTCCCACTCCCGATCTCCATCAGTGTCCAGGCGATGAATCGTCACCCAGCGCTGCGCCTGCGCCACCGGGTGATTGATCATCGATGAGACGCGCAGCCCCAGCCGCTCCATGCCACTCATTTCTTGCCGTACTGACAGTGCCGCCTGCTTCTTCGCCATGAAATCCCCTCCCAGACAAATGCTGTATATCCATACAGCTTAGGCGCAGCTTATATCAGGGCTTGCGAGAAAGTCATCTCCAAAAACGGAATATCGAGTACACCGAACTTATGAAAATAATTAGGCATTACCTATTTACAGATGATTAGGCATTAGCTTATCGTTCATTCCATCGCAGTGACACACCGCCACTGCTGAGCACCACCGCTCTTTAACAGCCAGCGCAACAAACAACAGACCGCATTGCCTCTACCGGCGACCGGCGAGCAGACAGGCCCGAAAGCCTGCCAACGATAGGGAAAACCCTGTACGGCTGCTCGATGGTGAAACGCCAGAACCGAGTGAGTGACCCGGCAAGCAATGCGCCCCGCCCCTTCCGGCGGCAATAGGACGGACAGCATCACTGAGCAGCCTTCGCATAGAGGGCTGCTTGGGATGACAACCGAGAGGTAAAGCCAATGAAGCACGCAACAGCAATCTCCCAGCTCGAAATCCACGCATCCAACTGCGAAAACAACGCAGCCATCCAGGAGCGCGAAGGCGAACACGAAAGTGCCGCCACCAACCGTTCCAACGCTGCCGACTACCGCCAAGCAATCGAAGCGCTACGAGCCGAATAAACATCACTTGTGCACCTTGGCGACAGGGTGCAGCGGGATGACAACCGAGGACAAACCATGAACCTCTTCACACGAAAGGATGGCCTCCTTGCTCTCAAGCCTGAGCGGCAGGAGGTTTGTAAAGCAGCAGGCGTATCCGTACTGGGCTTCGCCGAGAAAATGCCCAAGGGTGGGATCTTGCTGGTCGATACCCGCCCGCGTGCTTTCGTAGGGGGTCGGGGGCCAGACGACCCGGCGGCCACCATGATCATCATCGGCAGCGTTTTCAAGCCGGATAAGACCTATTACTTCGAGAGCTTCGAGCGTGCGCTGAAGAAGGCGCTGAAGCTCGCAGCAGGAACAACCAGCGCCACGTCAGCCTGACGCAAACTGCCCGAGCACCTGGTACTCCCCAGCACCAGGCCGCATCGGGATGTGATCTGTTTGCCCCGCAATGGGTGGGCCCAGTAATGGGAAGCCGGAGCGGAGGAATATGGGAGGCGAAAGCCAGTAAGCCGGGCAGCCCAGACCGGACGACAGATCACACCCCGATGCGGACGAACATCCGGCACGCGCCGGCCACCTGCATTCAACAGGCCTAGAGAACGGTAGCCACTGCCAGCCCAGTGAGCGAACAGAGGGAGGATTGGCAGCCATGTGAACCACAACGAACCCTAGACGCCACAGCGTCGACCGCGTGACGTAGGGAGGTCTACGAAGCGCACTGAAAGCCCGGTTTCGACTGGGCTTTTTTACGACTGGCCTTTACCCGTCAGCACCCTCCCCTGGGCCCACCGGCACATACCAGGCGGTCAGGGTGCTGACGAATAAACGCAACCACAACCAAGGAGTCGGCATGAACCCAGCCATCCAACAAAGCCAAGCCGTTCTGCAGGCCCTGCGGGAACGTGTTTCGCTTTCCACTTCGGAGATGTACATGAAGATCGGTCGCGACCAGCCAGTGAAGGTGCCGCGCTTCAACGTGGTCCCGCTCGGCAAGAATCTGTTCGATGTGGTGGAGCGCTCCACCGGCGTTTCCCGCGGCGCACGCACCGGCCACGACGGAGCATGTCAGTACGCCGATCAGCTCGAGCGCAACGCTGACTTCTTCAACGCGGCCAAGGCCACGTCGAAGCGCTTCGGTTGGCGGATGGTTCGCTGGACGGCCGGCTTCTCGGCGCTGCTCGTGCTGTTCGCCTATTACGGTGCGCAGCCATGATCGGCGAACCAATGCCGGATCCACGGCACTCGATTATCGACAACCTGAACCAGCAGCTGGAAGCGTTCTTCGGCTCCGGCAAGAAAGCCCAGGTCATCCCGAACGGCGTTGGTGTTGACGGTCCCTACAACGGCACCACGGCACACCACGAACGCCTGCGCAAAGAACGCGACAAGCTTGCACCGGCCGTACGCGCCGAAGCAGCTAAGGGCGTGGTAGCCAGCGTGGCAGCGAAGAACCTGGGTATGCACATCAAGCGCGTGACACTGATCGCCCAGGAGAACGGCTTCAAGTTCTCCGACACCCCATGAGACGCATCAACAACCAGGTGCGACAACGCCGGCGCCAGGCATGGCTTGATTTGCCAGCACATGAAATCGAAGAGGTAGGCCATGGCCGAGGAAGAACAACAGCCGACGGCGGAAGCCTTGAAGCAGCGCCGCAAACGCGAAAAGGCAGCAGCGAAGGACGCTGCATTGGGCGTCGAGAAATTTACGATTGAGGTGGCCGGCATCTTCAAGGCCGACCTCAAACGCCTGATGAAGCAGCACGGCTTCAACAACCAGCAGGAGGTGCACCAGACCTTGCTGCGCAACGTGATCGCCGCCGACTTCGAAACTGCGGCGCAGATGCTCAAGTGTGTCACGACACCTTTTGTTGTTACTGAAAAGGTGTCGCAGGTCATCAAGGCGGCGGGCCTGAAGTCGCTCGCCGACGACCCGCCAGAGCCTGAAGACGAAATCGAAACACCAGCATAACCCACCCTACTCGCTGCATCCGGTAACCGGAGGGCGGATCGTGAAAGCCTATGGAATCCTCACAGAGGATGTCGCCTTCACCATGCGCCCTGGAATGTTGGGTAGCGTGTAAATCAAAGGTCCCGTCATGCTCTCCCCGTTTTGGCCAATCACCGACCTGACCGAATCCGGCTGTATTGGCGGAAGAGCCGAGACGACCTCGATTATTGCGGTGCCTGGAGGAACTGGGCCAGATCCCTCGACACTAAACCTTCCTGTAGAAAACTTACCGTTGCTCACTTCGGCGCTCTGTATAGAGCCGTAGCGTCCGAGAACCTTAACGGTAACCGACAGCCCAGTGCCATCCGGCAGGTTTGTTGTTCCGTGGACAATCGGATAGTTGCCGCCTTCAACCTGTATTTCAACTTCTGGCACAAACGCCAGGGCAGGCAGAGGTGCTAGCGCACACAGGAAAAGCAGGAACCTTTTCAATCTGAACCCCTCTTGATCCGGCTCCATGCCGGTCACCCGTAATACCCCATATCACTGAACAGCGCCAGCCGGCGAGGATCCCCTATGAACACGTATCGACACACGTTCGCCGCGGTATGCCCGTCTGACGGCGAAACCATTGTTTATCGCCTTGAGTTGAAATCCTTGTCGATGATCCATGTCGAGCATATCCGGGCGGCCACCGCGCTGATTAAAAAAGGCTGGCATGAACAGATCGCCGATCGTCTGGCGGAATCCCTGGGCGGCGACCAAACCATCATTGCTACCCACCAGGGCGTCGAGATCGAAACAGTGAGGCTTAGCGGATGATCCATTACCACGGCACGCCTGTCGGCGGTAAACGAGAGGATGCGGCAAAGTTCCTGGCGGGCCGGCACGCGCTGGTCCCATTCCCGCGCAAGGACGATCTTGGGATCGTCGCCGATGTGTGCAAATCGTTTGTTTTCGATAACGGCGCGTTCACGGTGTGGAAAAAAGGTGGACAGGTAGACGTCGATGGCTACACGCGCTGGGTAGAAGACTGGCATCGACACCCTGGATTCACCTGGGCGCTCATTCCGGATGTCATCGATGGTGATGAAGAGGCCAATGATGACCTTGTTCGGCAGTGGCCAGAGGAGCTTCGCGGCGTGCCTGTCTGGCACTTGCACGAATCGCTTGAGCGGTTGCAGCGTCTGGCAAGGTGTTGGCGTACGGTCGCCCTGGGCAGTTCTGGGCAATGGGCTTCACCGGGCACTGGAGCATGGTGGAAGCGGATGGGCGTCGCGATGGATGCCATCTGCGATGACCAAGGACGCCCGGCCTGCAGGCTTCATGGCCTGCGAATGCTCGACCCTGCAATATTCCAGCACCTGCCCTTCGCGTCCGCCGATTCTACAAACGCCGCGGTAAACGGCGGCAGCATCAGTCGCTTCGGCATGTACGCCCCGCCCACCGCCGGTCAGCGCGCCAACGTCATCGCCGACCGCATCGAATCGCACAACAGTTCCCCGATCTGGCAGCGAGAACCTCAAGCCGAAATGGCTCTGTAACTCCCCCACTCCACCGCCCGGGCATGGCCCGGCAAGGACTCCCCGTGAAACGAATTTACCTCAGCGGGCCCATGAGCGGCTTGCCCGGGCTGAACTTCCCCACCTTCCACAGCATGACCGCCAGACTGCGTGCCATCGGCCACACCGTCACCAACCCCGCCGAGATCAACCCAGAAGGCGGCACCTGGACCGACTGTATGCGCCGCGACATTGCCGCCCTGATGGACTGCGACACCGTGGCCACCCTGCCCGGCTGGGAGAATTCAAAGGGCGCAAAGCTGGAAGTCCTGATCGCCGAGAAGCTCGGCATGACCGTTGTGGATGCCCATGATCTGGTAACGAGGGAGGCTGTATGAGCGAGGTAAAAAGCTTCTGGTGCCACGAGGCATCCAACGTCTTGTGCGTGCGGGCCTCAGACTTCGACAACTTGACCCGCCTGTTTCTGGACGCCGCCGAGCGCGCCGTTGCTTCGGAGCGCCGCGAGAAGGAACTG
The DNA here is from genome assembly GCF_021605325.1 of Pseudomonas sp. PA-7-1E. Classification (NCBI taxonomy): domain Bacteria; kingdom Pseudomonadati; phylum Pseudomonadota; class Gammaproteobacteria; order Pseudomonadales; family Pseudomonadaceae; genus Pseudomonas; species Pseudomonas sp. PA-7-1E. Next base: position 29,579 of record NZ_WKFA01000058.1, on the reverse strand, counting down.
CAACAGCGCCTGAACGCAGCGGATGAGCGCTGGGACGAGTTGGTCAGTGCGGTACGGTCAATCAACCGCAGTCCGCACTACATGGTCAATGCGATTGACGACGACCAACCGCAGTACAGGCAGCGCAAGGAATGGATTGATTGGGTGCTTGGGCTTTGTGACGCAGCGCCTACCTCCAGTGAGCGATCCCACAAGGACTACGCCATCGAGCACGCCGAATACATGGCCAAGTCAGCCGATGACGTGCTGGCGAAGTTTCAGGTATACGGCCTAGCTCTTCTGGCCGTCGATGAAGGCGGCGACGACGGTGAAGGTGAGCTGTTCGAGAATATCGACTCCGCCCGTGGCAACCTGCAGGAGTCACTGGTGGATCTGCGCAGCATGGTTTACGAATTTCGAAAGCGTGCCGCCAAATCCCGATAGGAGTACATCCGTACTCCTGCGCAATACATGTAACCCCTCCCCCTTCAAAGTCAGCCGCTATAGCGGCAAGGACGAAGTCATGCCTGAAGAAACTGTTTTGATCCAGCCGCTACCAGTTGAGCGTGACGAGCACGGCTACTGGACCCACCCGGCCTGGCCATCAACCGAAGACGAGTTGATCCCATACGCCTGGTTTGACTCGCGCGGCCTGGAAGTTCGCGAGCTGGACTTCGAATATGACGCGTCAGAGGAAGTGCAGGCGTCATGGCTTGCTGAAGGTATCGCCGACTGTGCCGCCTGGAGCCCGACCAAGCCTCCTGGCGAAGGCTGGTTCATCTTCTCGATCCACGACACTGAAGACGGCCCTATGTGCGTGTGGGTGCGCAATCGGGTGACGCCATGATCGCCACCCTCTGGTTCGCCTACGTCTTCATCTACAAGGGGCCAAGGCCATGAGCGATGCAATCAAGAGCATGGGCTTCATGGATCATGGCAAGACGAATTGCGGTCTCCTAGTGATGAGTCGGTGGGATGAGCCCGATCGTGATGGAAACGCGAAAGACCTGCAGCGCTTTGTGAAGGACGTGAAGCGCACCGGCCTGAGCCACTCCCGCATTGAGCGCTTCGAGGACGACCAATTCCCTGAATGGGTTGGTGAGCTGCACTGCGACGATTCGCAATGTCAGTGCCGGCGCTACCTCCGCACCAAACAAGCCTAACCCCAATCCCCCACATGCCTGCCGATGAGCGGAGTCAGGGCAACTGACTGTCGATCCATCGTTCAGCTGCCGCCATTGCCTCATCAAGCGCTGCCGGATAGTCAGGCCAGGGGCCTTCCAACTCTGCTGCAACCTCACCCAAGCCATTGATGGGTGCTGGCTCAATGATCTTCGCGGCAACAGGGCTTTGGTCGTTCGGGCGGCGCCAGTCGAACTTGAGAAAAATCACGTGGCCCCGGTAAGCGTGCGCTATCGGAGCATCGAAGTTGTGTGACACGTCCATGCCTCATCACGAATTTAGTTGAACCCTTTTGTACACCGCTTCGGTCCTGTTTGAAAGATAGGCAGAAAGCTATCACTCCAATCCCCTATATGCCGCCCCGCGCGGCTAGGACACACCCCATGTTCGCTATGAAACTCACCCTGATACTGCTGGGCGCTTTTCTGTACCTGGTAGGAACACTCGGCTGGTTCGGCTGGTTCGGGCTCGACCTGCTGGACACCGGCACCACCGAGGCACTGCTCTCCGCCTTCGCCGGCACATGCGCCTGGCTGCTGATCAGCTTCGGCCTGGCAATCCAAATCATCAAGACAGCGCGGCCTGCGGGCTCACTCGACAAACCAGAGGCATAGAGGTGCACACCATGGAAATGCAAAGCGAAACCCTTGCCGAAGAAGAGATCGCGGCAATCACCGGTTACATGATCCCGTCAGGCCAGATCGCCTGGCTCAATCGAAACGGCTGGAAGTATGTGCTGACCCGCGCGCGCCGACCTGTAGTAGGCCGCGTCTACGCCCGCATGAAACTGGCAGGCGTAAAACCATCAGCAGAGAATGTCGCGGCCGAAGCCTGGTCACTGGATCTGTCAAAAGTAGGATAAATCGATGCGAGCAAAAAAGGCGGCGAACAGGGACCTGCCGCCGCGAATGATTCGGCGCGTACGCACGCTGAAGGGTGGCAAAGAGTGGGTTGGTTATTACTACGACGGGAGGAATGAAGATGGGAAGCGGGTAGAAATCCCGCTCGGGGGTGATTTGGATATCGCCAAGGCTGAATGGGCAAAGCTTGATTGCAAGCCGGTGCCGAAGAAGAACGCCCTGCTGGCCCAGGTGTTTGATCGTTACGAGCGGGAGATCATCCCAGGCAAGAAGCCCAAGACGCAGAGTGACAACCTGCTGAGCCTTAAACAGCTTCGCAAGGCTTTCAACGACGCTCCCATTGATGCGGTTTCGCCACAGATCATCGCGCAGTACCGGGACAGCCGGACCGCCAAGGTTCGGGCCAATAGGGAGATATCTCTACTATCCCACATCTACAACATTGCGCGGGAGTGGGGGCTGACCGAAAACAACCCCGCTGCCGGCGTGCGCAAGAACAAAGAGGTGCCGCGTGACTTCTACGCCACCGAGGAAATTTGGGCCTCCGTGTATGCGGTAGCAGCCTCGGAACTGCGTGACGCGATGGACCTGGCCTACCTGACTGCCCAGCGCCCGGCGGATACGCTGTCGATGCGTGAGGCGGACGCCGTGAACGAATTCCTGCAGGTATCCCAGGGCAAGACATCGAAGAAGCTACGCATTCGCCTGACCGCTGCCGGCGCACTAAATGACCTAGGCGCCCTGGTTGCAAGGCTGATAGAGCAAAGGCGCTCCCGCGGCGTGCGAAACCCTTACCTGATAGTCACGGAAGACGGTAGACAGGTGACTAAGCACATGCTCCGGTTACGCTTTGACGATGCTCGCGACAAAGCAATCGCCATCGCCAGAGAGGCAGGCGACGGCGTTCTTGCATCCAGTATTCGACAGTTTCAGTTCCGTGACATCCGGCCGAAAGCTGCCAGTGAGATCCTGGATCTGGGCGATGCAAGCCGCCTGCTGGGGCATACGGACAAGCGGATAACCGAGACGGTTTACCGTCGTGTTGGGGAGATTGTGAAGCCGACGCGCTGACCGCGATCAGCACTAGGTTGCGGAAACTGCCGGAAATTATGCGGAAACGATCAGGCTGTAGAGATTTTTCTGAGACAAACCCCAGAAACGCAAAAGCCCCGCTTTCGCGAGGCTTTTGTGTAAATCTTGGCGGGAAACCAGGGATTCGAACCCTGGAGACGCTATTAACGTCCGCCGGTTTTCAAGACCGGTGCATTCAACCACTCTGCCAATTTCCCTTGTGCATCACGGGATTATAGTAGCCCATCCCGTGTCAGCGGGCGCCATAATACCCGAATGAAACACACTGTCAAACTCTCTGCATCGCTTGTTACAAGGCGTCTGTTATGATCTTTGCGACTGAACGTTTCAAAACTGAAGGAGTGTCGCCATGCGCGAACAGAATTACGCAGTGAATGGCAACGCGCAGGCTGAGCAGCTTGAAGTCAGCCGCGTGTTGCGCAACACCTACGGCTTGCTCGCCCTTACCCTCGCATTCAGCGGCGTGATGGCTTACGTGGCCCAGCAGATGCGCGTCGGCTACCCGAATATCTTTGTCGTGTTGATCGGCTTCTATGGTCTGTTTTTCCTGACCAACAAGCTGCGTGACTCGGCCTGGGGCCTGGTGTCGGCGTTTGCCTTGACCGGTTTCATGGGCTTTATCCTCGGCCCGATCCTCAACCGTTACCTGGGCATGGCCGGCGGTGCGGAAGTGGTCAGTTCGGCATTTGCCATGACGGCCCTGGTGTTTGGTGGTCTGTCGGCCTACGTACTGATCAGCCGTAAGGACATGAGCTTCCTGGGTGGCTTCATCACCGCAGGTTTCTTCGTGTTGCTGGCGGCGGTGGTGGCCAGCATGTTCTTCCAGATCAGCGGCCTGCAACTGGCGATCAGCGCGGGTTTTGTGCTGTTTTCCTCGGTGTGCATCCTGTTCCAGACCAGCGCCATCATCCACGGCGGTGAGCGTAACTACATCATGGCGACCATCAGCCTTTATGTATCGATCTACAACCTGTTCATCAGCCTGTTGCAGATCTTCGGCATCATGAGCCGCGATGACTGATCAATCGCAGCAATAAAAATGCCCCGTATCGCGAGATACGGGGCATTTTCATTTTCAGAGCAGATAAAGCTCAGTACTGATTGGGTTCCATTTCCAGCTCGACCTTGAAGCGCTTGAAGATATCTTGCTGGATGCGTAGCGCAAGCTGGGCAATCTCTTGCCCGGTGGCGGTGCCGTAGTTGACCAGTACCAGCGCTTGCATCTTGTGCACGCCCGCATCGCCCTCCCGGAACCCCTTCCAACCGGCCTTGTCGATCAGCCAGCCGGCGGCGAGTTTCATTTGGCCGTCTGCCTGAGGGTAGGCCACCAGGTCCGGATACTGGCTTTGCAGTTCAATCGCCAGGGCCTGGGACACCAGTGGGTTCTTGAAGAAGCTCCCCGCATTGCCCAGCTCTGCCGGGTCTGGCAGTTTCTCGCGGCGAATGCTGCAGATCGCGCGGCTCACATCGCTTGGCGTGGCGTGGGTGATGCCCTGCGCAACCAGACGCTGTTGCACCGGGCCGTAGTCTAGTTTCAGGTGAGTGGCACGGCTGAGGGAAAAGCGTACCCGCAGGATCAGCCAACGCCCGACTTCGTGCTTGAACAGGCTGTCACGGTAGGCGAACTTGCATTCGTCGAGACTGAAGTCCCGCAGCTCGCCCGTCTGGCGATCCAGGGCAGTGAGGCCGGCGAAGACATCCTTGATCTCTACGCCATAGGCGCCGATGTTCTGCATCGGCGCGGCACCGACAGTGCCGGGGATCAGGCTGAGGTTTTCCAGGCCGCAAAAGCCGTGTTCAAGCGTCCACAACACGAACGGATGCCAGGCTTCGCCCGCTTCGGCTTCGACCACCACGTGCGTGCCATCATCGCTCAGCACACGAATGCCCTGGGTCGCCATACGCAACACCAGCGCCGGAACGTCCTGGGTCAGCAGCAAATTGCTGCCGCCACCGATCACCAGCAACGGCACCGCATGTGCGGCGGCATAGGCGATGGCCTCGCGCACGTCAGCATCACTGTGGGCCTCGGCAAATAATTGCGCGCTCACATCAATGGCAAAGCTGTTGAATGGCTTGAGCGATACCTGCGCACGCACTTGCAAGGTCATAACCGCCCCTTCAATTCGATCACCAATAAGTCACAGGCGCGTTCGATCAGGTCAAGGACCCGTTCGAAACCTTGCTCACCTTCATAGTAAGGGTCTGGCACCTCGTCCACTTCGCCATCAAAGCGACGCAGGAACAAATCCAGCTCCGCCTTGCCCTGCCCTGGCTGCATGGCTTTGAGGTTGCGCAGGTTACTGTTGTCCATGGCCAGGATCAGGTCATAGCGGGCAAAATCAGCACGGGAAACCTGCTGGGCACGCTGGCCCGACAAGTCATAGCCGCGCGCCAGCGCCGCACGCTGGCTGCGCTGGTCCGGCGGGTTGCCGATATGCCATTCTCCGGTGCCAGCAGACGCCACCTCAACCTGGCCAGCCAAGCCTGCTTCACGCAACTTATGGCGCAAGATGCCTTCAGCGGTTGGCGAGCGGCAGATATTGCCCAGGCATACAAACAGAACTTCCATCAGGCGCCCAGCAGGCGACGGACGCGTTCGAGGTCTTCCTGGGTGTCGACACCGGCTGGCGGTGCTTCCAACGCATCGCCCACGTGGATACGCACGCCGTGCCAGAGGGCGCGCAGTTGTTCCAGGGACTCGGTATTCTCGAGCCAGCACGGGCCCCAACTGACGAAGTCGTGCAGGAAACCGGCGCGGTAGGCATAGATGCCGATATGGCGGCGATATGGCACGCCCTCCGGCAACACGTCGCGATTCTTGGCAAAGGCATCCCGCGCCCACGGCAAGGTGGAGCGACTGAACGTCAGTGCCAGGCCGTTGATGTCGCTGACCACTTTCACCACGTTCGGGTTGAACAGCGTCTCGATGTCTTCGATCGGTTCGGCCAGGGTCGCCATACGCGCCTCGCCATGGGCCGCGAGGTTGGCAGCGACCTGATCGATGACACCCGGCGGTATCAATGGCTCGTCACCCTGCACGTTCACTACGATCGCGTCGGGTGCCAGACCCAGCTGAGTGGCGACTTCGGCCAGGCGATCAGTGCCGGAGTTATGGTCTTCGCGGGTCAGGACCGCTTCGGCTCCAAAACCTTTGCACGCCTCGATGATACGCGGGTCATCGGTGGCCACCACCACGCGCTCGGCGCTGCTCTTGCACGCTTGTTCCCATACCAGCTGGATCATCGGCTTGGTGCCAATCATTTGCAGCGGTTTGCCCGGCAGGCGTGTCGAGGCATAGCGCGAGGGGATGACGACGGTAAAGGCGGTGGTCATTTATCCAGGCGCTCATCGGTGGTCAGGGTGCGGGCTTCGCTTTCGAGCATGACCGGGATGCCGTCACGGATAGGGTAAGCCAGGCCGGCACCTTTGCTGATCAGCTCGGTTTTATCGGCGCTGAGCTTGAGCGGGCCTTTGCAGATCGGGCAAGCAAGGATATCGAGCAGTTTGGTGTCCATGAATGTTTCCTGGAAAAAAGCGTTTTAAGGCAAAAGACGGTTGGGCAACAGACGCATCAGCTGCGTGTCGAACCAGGCGACGAACGCCGGCGACGGTACCGCATCCACCGCAAGGTACCACCAGTCGGGCTGGGCAAAGGCGCGGCACTTCACCGCGTCCTTTTCGGTCATGACCAGCGGCAATGACGGGGTAAAATTCAAGACCTCGGCGCTGTAGGGCGCGTGATCGGCAAAAGCATGGGGTATCGCCTGCCAGTGTAGCGTTTCAAGGGTATTGAAGAAACGTTGCGGATTGCCTATTCCGGCCACCGCATGCACCTGCTGGCCCTGCGGAAAATAGGTGACCGGCTGGCGCTCGCCGCTGTGCAGGTTGACCAGCGCTGTGGGCTGCAGGCGGAAGGCAAAGCCATCTTCACGGTCTGAAAGGGCACCGTTATAAAGCACCCCGTCCACACTCTGCAGGCGCTCCACCGGTTCGCGCAACGGCCCGGCAGGCAGGCACCGGCGGTTACCGAGGCCACGGGCGGCATCGATCAGCACCAGTTCAAGATCGCGGGCCAGACGATAATGCTGCAGGCCGTCATCGGAGAGGATCAGGTCCAGGGGCTCGCAGGCCAGCAGGGCCTTTACCGCACGACTGCGATCAGGATCGATCATCAGCGGTACACCGCTGCGCTGCACGATCAGCAAGGGTTCATCACCGGCCACCTCGGCACTGTGGCCGGCCTCGACCCGCCACGGCAACTGCGGCGGCTTGGCACCGTAGCCTCGACTGACCACTCCTACGCGCAAGCCGCTGCGTCGGCAGTGCTCGATCAACCACAGGATCAAAGGCGTCTTGCCGGTGCCTCCCACTGTAATATTGCCCACCACGATCACTGGCACAGACGACTGATAAATCTCGCCCTCGCCCGCCACGAAGCGCGCACGCTTACGTTGAACCACGCAGCGATACAGCGATTCCAGCGGTCGCAGCAACATTAGTGCTGGATGACCTTCGTACCATGCCTTGAGTAAACGGTCGGAGATGGCCATCAGGGCGGGCTCGCCGCCTCGACGGTGGTCATGCGCAAATGGCTGAAACCGAGCTTGCCGGCAGCGTCCATGGCGGTGATCACGGCCTGGTGCGGGGTTTTGCCATCAGCGCTGATGGACAGCGGCAACTGGGTGTCGCCACCAGACTCCTTCTGCAACGCCTCCATCAGGCTGGCAAGGTCATTTTTCTCCAGCAACTGGTTATTCACCGAAAACACCCCTTCGGCGCTAATAGCGATGTCCAGTTGTTTGACTTGCTGGTCTTCGGCAGGCGAGCCACTCACCGCTTCAGGCAGGTCGACACGCAACTGGGTTTCGCGGGTGAAGGTAGTGGTCACGACAAAAAACAGCAGCAGGATGAACACCACATCGATCAACGACGCGAGGTTGATATCAACATTTTCCCGTTGCTTGCGGCGAAATTTCACGCTTTGCCCTCGACCAGGTCTACATCACGGTCGCCCTGCACCACCTCCACCAGCTTGATGGCTTCCTGCTCCATGCCGACCACCAGTTCATCAATGCGACGCAGCAGGAAACGGTGGAAGAAGACCGAAGGGATACCCACCATCAGGCCGGCTGCAGTGGTGATCAACGCCTTGGAGATCCCCCCGGCCAGGACCGCTGCGTTGGTGGTCATGCCCGAGCCTGTGAACGAGCTGAAGATATCGATCATGCCGAGTACTGTGCCGAGCAAACCGAGCAACGGCGCCATGGCGGCGATGGTGCCAAGGGCGTTGATGTAGCGTTCCAGTTCATGGATGACCCGGGCGGCCGCCTCTTCAATGCACTCCTTCATGATCTCGCGACCATGCTTGGAATTGGCCAGACCGGCGGCGAGGATTTCACCCAGCGGCGAATTGGCGCGCAGCTCCTTGAGTTTCTGCTTGTCGAGCTGCTTGTTCTTGATCCAGCCCCAGACCTGCCCCAGCAGATGCTCAGGGGTGACGCGACTGGCGCGCAGGGTCCACAGGCGTTCGGCAACGATGCCGAGTGCAGCGATGGAACTCAGAATGATCGGCAACATCATCCAGCCGCCGGATTTGACCAATTCCCACACAGTGAATGCCCCCTCGAAAAAGTGCGCCACTTTAACATATAGGTTCGACAGCGGGGTTCGTCGGCTACACACCCGCCTGTTGCGGCTCGGGTCTTTGGTAACACGCGATTACGGTAACGGTTCGCGCCAGAAACGGCGTTGACTGCGCGCAACCATCGGTGGCAGAAACGCCCCCAGGCGCAGGCGTACGGCACCCTGCTCGGCGCTGTCGTAAACCCGGCTGCCCAGCACGTGGTAGCGCTCCAGGACCTGCGGATGGGGATGACCGAACGTATTGCTGCGCCCGCGGGAAATCAACACCGATGTGGGCGCCAACCGCTGCAGGAACGGCCAGGATGACGAACTGCGGCTGCCATGGTGCGGGGCTTGCAGCCAGTCGGTCTGGACCGCCAGCGAAGAGGCCAGAAAAGCCTGTTCGGCGGCGCGATCAATGTCACCGGTGAGCAGCAGGCGTTCTCCATTGGCCTCAACCTGCAACACACAAGACCTCGGATTGCCATCAAGCCCATCAGCCCACTGCCACAATTGAAATGACACACCCTCCCATTCCCATCGTTCGCCGCTGGTACAGGGTTGGGTGGCAAGAAAGTCTGGCAAACCTTCGGTTTCACCGCCCACTACACGCTTGACGGGCACCCCCCGAGCCACCGCCGCCGCACCCCCCGCGTGATCGGCATCGGCATGGCTGAGCAGCATCATGTCCAACTGGGCTACCCCGAGCTTTTTCAACGACGGCAACACGACGCGCGCGCCCAGGTCGACAGGCCCCGAGCGCGGCCCGGCATCGTAGAGCAACGTATGACGACGGGTGCGCAGGATCAGTGCCTGCCCCTGGCCGACGTCCAGTTGCACTACATCTACCTGCCCGTGGGGCACCCACTCCCTGGGCGCAAATACAGCCATCAACAGCATGGGCCAGCCCAGCACCCGGAACGGCAACCCCTTGGGCAGCAACAAAATCACCGCGCCAGCCAGGCTAACCAACCAATACCCCAAAGGTACCTCGGCGGGTACCCAGGCCGGCAATTGCGCGGCCAGCAACCCCAGGCCTTTAAACAATCCGTCCAGCGCACCGCCGGCCAGCCACAGCAACCCCTCCCCAGCCAGCGGCACCCACAGCAGCGCCGTGCCCAGCAGCGCCAAAGGCAGCACTACCAGGCTGATCCAAGGCACGGCAAGGAGATTGGCCACAGGTGCGCTGAGGCTGATGGGCAAACCCAGCACCAACAACACTGGAAACAAACCAATGGCAATCAGCCACTGGGGTCGGGTCCACACCTGCCAGGCGCTCCAGGGCCCCAGGCGCCCGCCGAACGCCAACAGCAACACCGCGACCGCCGCAAACGACAACCAGAACCCTACCTGCAGGCTGGCCAAGGGCTCCAGTACCAGCACGCCGTTCAGTGCCAGCAGCAACGGCCACCACACGCCCAAATGGCGGAAACGCAGACGCCACAGCAGCACCAGGCCAACCATCATGCAGGCCCGTTGCACCGGCACGCCGAACCCGGCCAGCAGCCCATAACCCAACGCCGCGCCAAATGCCAGACCGCACGCCCACGGCAGCCACGGCCAGGTTCGGGGCCAGCAACCATAACGCGCCAGCATCGCGACCAAGCCGTAGATCAACCCCGCCAGCAAGCCGATGTGCTGCCCGGAAATCACCAGCAGATGCACCGTGCCCGTGTCCTGCAACACCTGCCAATCCTCAGGCGCCAGGCCGGAACCGTCGCCCAATACCAGCGCCGCCAAGCCCGCCTCGCGGCCTTGGGCATCCACCGCCATCAGGCGCTGGCGCACAGCATCGCGCCAGGCATTGCGGGCCGGTGCGAGACGCTCACCGTCTTTTACCGTTGCAGTAGCACCGATACGCTGGGCCAGCAGCCAGGCTTCATGGTCGACCCCATGGAAATTGAGCAGGCCCGCAGGCCGCTTGAGTGTCAACGCCAGACGCCAGCGTTCACCGCTGTTCACCACTGGCCCGCCGTGCCAGGACACGCGGATACGTTTGGGCAGCCGAACCTTGCGCGACCGGCCGTCGGCCAGTTCAAAGCGCACGCCCGTACCCGTCTGCTGGGGCAAGCCGACCACACGCCCCTCCACCCAGCGAGTCTGCCCGTCCAGGGCCGGCTGCAATCGATCATCCAGCGCCCGCTGCGCGCTGAAGCAAGCCCAGCTCAACCCCACCAGGAAGAAAGCCAAGGGATAGGACCGAAAAGGCAACAGCATCAAGGCCAGCAGCAGCATGGCCAATAGCCCGGCGCCGGACGGCAGCGCCGGCAACCAACGCAACATCAGCAACCCCAGCGCCAACGCCAACATCCCTGTCTTCATGGATCATCCTTTTCCAGTGATCCACTCAGTCTTAGCCGGCTGAACGACAGCGCCTATGATGTTTTGTCACAAAGTCTGAATTTTCTGTTTATAGAATCCGGGCATACTTGCCCCTCGAATTGACCTGGACCCCTTATGCCCCGGCGCTTATTCAAACGGTACATGCCCGATCCCAGCAGTATCAGGGAACACAAGTCATTACAGTTTCTTGGCACGCTGCTGCATGACCCCAACCTCTGGCACCTGAACCGGCACTCAGTGGCTCGCGCCATGGCGGTGGGTTTATTTGCGGCGTTTATCCCGATTCCATTGCAGATGTTGCTTGCCGCGGTCCTGGCGATTTCGGTGCGCGGCAATATGCCTATCGCCATCAGCCTGGTGTGGTTGACCAACCCCATCACCATGCCGGTGGTGTTCATCTGTACCTATATGACCGGCGCCTGGCTGATGAATGTGCCGCCACGCAGCTTGCCCGATAACCTTACGTGGGAATGGATCAGCGGCCAGTTGAGCACTCTTTGGCAGCCATTCCTGCTGGGTTCGGTGGTATTGGGGGTGGTATTGGGCGCCTTGGCTTATTGCCTGACCATGGCGTACTGGCGCTGGTGGGTGGCGCACCAGTGGAAAAAACGCAAACTGCGCCGGCGCTGAGCGCTAACGGGCCAGCAAACGCAAATGCACCCGCAGACCCCGCCCGGTATTTTCCGCCCATAAGCGGCCGCCCTGGCGCTGCACGGCGTTGCGGGCAATGCTCAGGCCCAAGCCGAAACCGCCATCGCCGGGGCGCGAGCCGTCCAGGCGGGTAAAGGGCGCGAAGATGCGCTCCAGATCATCCTCAGCAATCCCGGCCCCCTGGTCCTGCAGCCAGATATGCCAATACTCCCCCTCCCGACATCCGTCGAGTTGCACGCAGCCATCGTGGGGCGAGTGGCGTATGGCGTTGCGCAGGATATTTTCCAAGGCCTGGGCCAGTGCATTGAGGTTGCCACGCACCCAACTGTCCGCGGGTAACAGGCACGGCAAGCGCGATGCGGACCAACCGCTTTCAAAACAAGCATTCTCGCGCAATATGTCCCACAAGGCCTGGAGCTGAATATCTTCCTGGGGCAACGGTGTAGTTTCGCTGTCGAGCCAGGCCAGTTGCAGGCTGTCTTCCACCAGGCGCTGCATGGCGTCGATTTCCCGACCCAGGCGCTCGCGCAGCTTGGCCAGGTCTTGCTCGCTGTCGCAGGCTACCCGCAGGCGGCTCAAGGGTGTGCGCAGTTCATGGGACATATCGCGCAGCAGCTGCTGCTGCAAACGCACCGTGCCCTGCAAGCGTTCGGACATATGGTCAAAGGCGCGGCCCAGCTCGCCCAGTTCATCCTGGCGGCTGGTGGCATCAAGGGACATCCGCGTATCGAGTTGGTCCGCACGCCAGGCATTGGCCTGCTCGCGCAATTGATTGAGGGGCATGATCAACAGCCGGTAAAGGCCGATGCACAGCAACAGGGTAAACAGACCTGGAATCACACCATTGGTGACCACCCGCCAGAACAGTTGATAGCGCCCAGGCATAAAGCGCTGCGGCAGCTCGATCACCAGCGACCCCGCGCCAGGGTCGACCGGAAACGGTACTTTCATCCAGGGCAAACCAATGACATGCCGGCTGACCGGCCAATCCAATCCACGCAAAAACGTCAGGCGCTGGCTTTCCTTGTCACTCAAGGGCGTGCTGCCCAGGGACTGCAGGTCGTTACCGATCACCCCTACCCAAGTGCTTTCGCGCTCGGCCATCCGCTGCAGCCAGGCATCTACGCCCGCGCTGCCTTGCGTGCTCCACGCCAGTTCGGCACCCGCGGCATAGCCATTGAGAATCTCCCGCGACTTGTCGGACAGGTAAGCGCTCTGCTGTTCCATGTAACGGCCCCACGACCAACTGAGCCAAATCATCAGCAAACAGAAGGCGATCAACAGGCAGGCCAGCTTCCAGAACAACGAGTGCTTGCCGGGCAGTCGCTCAAAGCCCTTCATCGTGACCGCTCAGCACGTAGCCCTTGCCCCATACGGTGCGTACTTCACGCTCGATGTAACCGATGGCCTTGAGCTTGCGGCGGATCTGGCTGACATGCATGTCGAGGCTGCGGTCATGGGGCGCATAACCGCGCTGCAACACCTGCTGATACAGGAAGGCTTTGCTGAGGACTTCTTCGGCGTTGCGGTGCAGGGTTTCCAGCAGGCGGTATTCGCTGCGCGTGAGCGCGGCCCACTGGTCCTGGCAGGACACATCGCAGCGTTCATCATCAAAGTGCAGCACCCGGGCATCTTCAAGTGCCGGGGCGCGCGTCGGCTCGGGCCGGCGATCCAGGGCAACGCGGCGCAGGATCGCTTCAATACGCACGCACAGTTCAACCATGCTGAACGGCTTGGGCAAATAGTCGTCCGCGCCCAGGCGAAAACCGCTGATACGGTCGGCTTCAGCGCCCAGGGCTGACATCAGGATCACGGGCATGGCGTGGCTCTGGCGCAAATGAGTGAGGATCGACAAACCGTCCAGCCCCGGCAGCAGAATATCCATCAGCACCAGGTCGAAGGCCTGGGCGCGGGCCAGTTGCAGGCCCTGCTGGCCGTTTTGGCACCAGGTCACCTGGAAACCACTGCGGCCCAGTTGATCGTGCACGTAGGCGCCCAACACAGGGTCATCTTCGATGGTCAGGATACTGGGTAGGCCAACTGCTGCGGGAGTCATTAGCGTCTGCAAGTCATTCTCAATCACTGATTATTCAAGATTAAACGTTCACAGGCAATCGCCACCCGGCGCCGAATGGCCCGAAGATTGCCGCATGTCATTAATTTGCAAGATTCCAGGCCGCGCAAATGGCTACACTGCGCAGGTGGCGCTGGCCGGATGCCGGCGTGGATGATTGATAACAACGTGGTAGCAGGAGAGTGGCGTGCTTAGAAGAATGGGGATAAAAGGCCGCGTACTGTTGCTGACCTTATTACCGACCAGCCTGATGGCGCTGTTGTTGGGCGGCTATTTCACCTGGATGCAGCTGTCGGAGTTGCAGACCCAGCTACTGCAACGCGGCGAAATGATCGCCGAGCAATTGGCACCGCTGGTGGCCCCAGCCATGGGCCACAAGGACACCGACCTGCTGGAGCGTATCGCCACCCAGTCCCTGGAACAGCCGGATGTGCGCGCCGTGTCGTTCCTGGCGCCAGACCGCTCGTCCCTGGCCCACGCCGGCCCGACCATGCTTAACCAGCCACCCACCGGCAACAGCTCGCAACTGTTACAGCGTTCCGGCAACGACGCCACCCGCTATCTACTGCCGGTGTTTGGCCGCCATCGCAACCTGGCGGGCGAGTTGATTCCCGATGAGGCCGACCGTCTGCTAGGTTGGGTGGAAGTCGAGCTGTCCCACAATGGCATGCTGTTGCGCGGCTATCGCAGCCTGTTCGCCAGCCTTCTGCTGATCGCCATCGGCCTGATGTGCACCGCCGCCCTCGCCCTGCGTATCAGCCGTACCATCAATTCGCCGATTGGCCAGATCAAGCAAGCGGTGGCGCAGCTCAAGGACGGCAACCTGGAAACACGCTTGCCACCCTTGGGCAGCCAGGAATTGGACCAACTCGCGTCTGGCATCAACCGCATGGCCGAAACCCTGCAAAATGCCCAGGAAGAGCTGCAACACAGCATCGACCAGGCCACCGAAGACGTGCGCCAGAACCTGGAAACCATTGAGATCCAGAACATCGAGCTGGACCTGGCACGCAAGGAAGCCCTGGAAGCCAGCCGTATCAAGTCGGAGTTCCTGGCCAACATGAGCCATGAGATCCGCACACCGCTCAACGGCATCCTCGGTTTTACTCACTTGCTGCAAAAAAGCGAATTATCACCGCGCCAGCTGGATTACCTGGGCACTATCGAAAAATCTGCGGATAACCTGCTGGGCATCATCAACGAAATCCTCGATTTCTCGAAGATTGAAGCCGGAAAACTGGTGCTCGACAGCGTGCCTTTCAACCTGCGCGACTTGCTGCAAGACACCTTGACCATCCTCGCCCCCGCCGCGCATGCCAAGCAGCTCGAACTGGTAAGCCTGGTGTACCGCGACACGCCCCTGGCGTTGGTGGGCGACCCGCTGCGGCTCAAGCAGATCCTGACCAACCTGATCAGCAATGCGATCAAGTTCACCCGCGAAGGCACCATTGTGGCCCGGGCAATGATCGAGGACGAGCAGGAAGACAGCGTGCAATTGCGCATCAGCGTGCAAGACACCGGCATTGGCCTGTCCAACCAGGATGTGCGCGCCCTGTTCCAGGCATTCAGCCAGGCCGACAATTCGCTGTCGCGCCAGCCCGGCGGTACCGGTTTGGGCCTGGTGATTTCCAAGCGGTTGATCGAGCAGATGGGCGGCGAAATCGGCGTCGACAGCACGCCGGGTGAAGGTTCGGAATTCTGGATCAGCCTGAACCTGCCCAAAACCCGTGACGACGTCGAAGACCTGCCCGCCGCGCCGCTATTGGGGCGTCGTGTGGCCGTGCTGGAAAACCACGAACTGGCGCGCCAGGCCCTGCAACATCAATTGGAAGACTGCGGCCTGGAAGTCACGCCGTTCAATACCCTGGAAAGCCTGACCAACGGCATCACCAGTGCCCACCAGACCGAACAGGCCATCAGCCTGGCGGTGCTCGGCGTCACCGCCAACGACATTCCGCCCGAACGCCTCAATCAACACCTGTGGGACCTGGAACACCTGGGCTGCAAGGTGCTGGTGCTGTGCCCGACCACAGAGCAGATGCTGTTCAACCAATCGGTGCCCAACCCCAACAGCCAACTGCAGGCCAAGCCCGCCTGTACGCGCAAGTTGCGCCGCTCCCTGGCCGACCTGATCAGCCCGCGCCCTTCGCGCAGCGAACCCGGTGAGCCGTTGTCCAGCCGTGCGCCACGGGTGCTGTGCGTGGACGACAACCCGGCCAACCTGTTGCTGGTGCAAACCCTGTTGGAAGACATGGGCGCCAAGGTGCAGGCGGTGGAAAGCGGTTACGCGGCGGTCGACGCCGTGAAGCAGGAAACGTTCGATTTGGTGCTGATGGACGTGCAAATGCCCGGCATGGATGGCCGCCAGAGCACCGAGGCGATCCGCCAGTGGGAAAGCGAACGCCACGGCACACCGCTGCCGGTGGTAGCCCTCACGGCTCACGCCATGGCCAACGAAAAACGCGCCCTGCTGCAAAGCGGTATGGACGACTACCTGACCAAACCCATCAGCGAGCGGCAATTGGCCCAGGTGGTATTGAAATGGACCGGCCTGGCGCTGCGTAACCAAGGCCCGGAGCGTACCCACGAAGGCGCGGCCCAGGGCGTGCAACTCTTGGTACTCGATCACGAAGAAGGCCTGCGCCTGGCCGCCAACAAGGCCGACCTGGCCGCTGATATGCTCGCCATGCTACTGGCCTCCCTGGAGGCTGATCGCCTGGCAATTACCCACGCCCGCGAAGCCAATGACAACCACGCCTTGATCGAGCGTGTGCACCGTTTGCACGGCGCCACCCGCTACTGTGGTGTTCCGCAATTACGAGCAGCCTGCCAACGCGCCGAAACCCTCCTGAAGCAGGATGACGCCAAGGCCACGGCCGCGCTGGACGAACTGGACATGGCGATTGCACGGCTGGCCAGTGAAGCCAGAGTGAGTGCCTGACCCTGTTTTCATGGGCAACGAATCAACAATGTGGGAGGGGGCTTGCCCCCGATAGCAGTGTGTCAGTAGACGAATCCATCGCTGATGTACCGCTATCGGGGGCAAGCCCCCTCCCACATTCAGTCAGCATTCCAATGTGTAAATTGCAGGGAGCCTTCTTAATGCGCGTCATTCTCTTCAGCAGCCAAACCTACGACCGCGAGAGTTTCCTCGGCGAACCGCTGCCGGCTGGCCTGGAACTGCAATTCCAACCCGCCCGCCTCAACCTCGAGACCGTGGCCCTGGCCGAACACCACGAGGTGGTCTGCGCCTTTATCAACGACGACCTCAGCGCCCCGGTGCTGGAGCAACTGGCCAAGGGCGGCACACGCCTGATTGCCCTGCGCTCGGCGGGCTACAACCATGTCGACTTACCCGCCGCCCAGCGCCTGGGCCTGACTATCGTGCGCGTGCCCGCCTATTCGCCCCACGCGGTGGCCGAGCACGCCGTCGCCCTGATCCTGGCCCTCAACCGTCGCCTGCACCGTGCCTACAACCGTACCCGCGACGGTGATTTCAGCCTGCACGGGCTGACCGGCTTTGATCTGGTCGGCAAAACGGTCGGCGTGGTCGGCACCGGTCAGATCGGCGCGACCTTCGCCAAGATCATGACCGGCTTCGGCTGCCAGTTGCTGGCCTACGATCCCTTCCCCAACCCACAGGTGCAGGACCTCGGGGCCCGCTACGTGAGCCTGCCTGAACTGTTGGCCGAGGCACAAATCATCAGCCTGCACTGCCCGCTGACCGCCGACAGCAAACACCTGATCAATGCCCGCTCGCTCGCGCAGATGCAAACCGGTGCGATGCTGATCAACACCGGGCGTGGTGGCCTGGTCGATACGCCGGCACTGATCGAAGCGCTCAAGCTGGGCCAGTTGGGCTATCTGGGGTTGGACGTCTACGAAGAAGAAGCCCAATTGTTTTTCGAGGACCGCTCGGACCTGCCCCTGCAGGATGACGTGCTCGCCCGCCTGCTGACCTTCCCCAACGTGATCATCACCGCGCACCAGGCCTTCCTCACCCGTGAAGCCCTGGCGGCGATTGCCGGCACCACGCTGGCCAACATTGCCGCGTGGGCCGATGGCCGCGCACAGAACCTGGTCGAGGGATGATCAGCGGTCACATACCAGGCTCATGATAGGCCGGCACCCGTGATAGGATGCCGCGCCTATTTGGAGGATCCATGGCCGAACACGATTTCCGCTTCAGCTTGCTGAGCCCGCAACACACCCTGATCGAATGCCGTGCCCTGGTGCCGGGCCGTTACCAGGTCACCGGCAACGGTGGTTCGATCAAACATGGCGACGTCCTGATCGTCAGCCTGCGCGGCAGTAAAACCCTGTCGATGCGACTCACCGTCGAAGGTGACGCACGCTACTCCATCCGCCCGGCGGGCCAGTGGGTCGCCATGGCCCTAGGGCCGAAGTTCGGCGAACTGGAGATTCACACCTGGAAGGTCAACTGCGACAGTTGCGACGCCGTGCTGGAGTTTGAATTCGCGGTAGAAACCAAGCTGACCAAGGCACCGCTGCAACCGGCCGCCAACGCGCGTATCAAAGAACTGGGCTGGGCCAGCGAAGGCGATAAGCACCGTTGCCCGAAATGCCAGCAGGCCGCGCAATGAAAGGCCGGCTGCTGCTCGCCGCAATCGGCCTGGGCCTGGCAGGCTGCGCCGCCGATGGCGCCAAGCTGGAGCGCGACCACAGCTACGTCGTGGAATGGATCGGTGAGCGGCCGCTGATGGACTACGCGCACCTTACCGTCACCCTGGGCGCCGATGGCCGCGCCTATGGCAATGGCGGCTGTAACCACTGGTTTGCGCCGTACACGGTCGAAGGCGACAAGCTCAGCTTCGGCCCGGTCGGCAGCACCCGAAAAATGTGCGCCGAGGCCCTGATGGAGCAAGAGCATCGCTTCTTCCAGGCCCTGCAAGGCGTGCAGCGCTGGGATATCTCGCCGATCGAACAGACGCGGTTCTGGCCGGCCGAAGGCAAGCCGATCCGCCTGTGGCTCGAAGAAGGCTGACCTAGGCGCACTCTCCTGTATTAACGCGGTGTCCTCTGGTTCTGTGGGAGCTGGCTTGCCTGCGATGCGGACGACGCGGCGTATCAGGTACACCGCAGCGATGCCATCGCAGCATAGGTATCTACACAACTTTGTGGGTTGTAACAGCAGACGGTAACCACGGTGCGAAGCGAGTCGCTCTTGATCTTGATCTGCTTTTGATCTTGATCTCAGGCGCCCCGTCAAACCACGCTGGCCGGAATTCGACAGGGATTTGGGGGGATAAACCGGCAGGGATGCCGGTTTAGCCGCCCCGCGCCATGGATGGCGCGTGGCGGCGGCCCCCCAAATCACTGGCGGATTACGGGCACACCGAGCCTAAGCGAGGTGCCGAGTGGTGGGGCAAGAGCGTTTTGCTTACTTTTGTCTGGGCCGGCATTCCGGCTTTTCAAAAGTGAGCCGCTGTCAGAGCGGAACCATCGGTGGCCGTTACCTAAATAATGGATATGTACTCGGTCAAATCCAATATCCCGGTCGGCTGGCAGGCCGCCTTCGCAGGCAAGCCAGCTCCCATAGTTCTAGCCTTTCAGGGCCTTGAGCTTGGCCAACACCCCTTCCGCTGTCTGCTCACCCATCAACTGCTCACGCACCTTGCCCTTGTCGTCGATGATGTAGGTCACCGGCAAGGCCTCGCTGCGCGGAATCTCGAAGATCCCGTCCGGGTTCTGGGCCAGTACCGTGAACTTGATCCCCAGCTTGTCGCTGGCGGCCTTCAGTTCCTCACCCTGCACATTGTCGAAGTTGACGCCGAACACCCCGACATTCTGGCCTTTCAACTGTTCTGCCAGGGCATTGAGCTCGGGAATTTCCGTGCGGCACGGGCCACACCATTCGGCCCAGTAGTTGACCACCAGCCACTGTTTGTCCAGGCGTTCGGCCGCCACTTTCTGGCCGTATTGGTCAACGCCGTAATCGTTACCGCAGCCGCTGAGCAGCAGGGTTGTGATGATCGCCAATGCACCGATCAGTCGCCTTGTCATGGGGTATTCCTTCGCAAAAATGAACGTTGGCTGCGGCCTATCGCCTCTTACGGTTTAAGGACAGGCGCCAGCGCAGGTAGAATACCCGCCACCTTACGCAAGATGCGACCCGCACATGACCGATCTGACGCTTTATCACAACCCGCGCTGCTCGAAATCCCGCGGTGCGCTGGAACTGCTGGAAGCCCGCGGCCTCACCCCGACCGTCGTGCGCTACCTGGAAACCCCGCTGGATGCCGCGCAAATCGAGGCCCTGCTGAAAAAACTGGGGATCAGCGCACGCCAACTGCTGCGCACCGGCGAAGACGAATACAAAACCCTGAACCTGGCCGACGCCAGCCTCAGCGACACCCAACTGATCGCCGCCATCGCAGCCCATCCCAAGCTGATGGAACGCCCGATCCTGGAAACCGCCGACAAAGCCATCATTGGCCGCCCGCCCGAGAACGTGCTGGAGATCCTGCCGTGACCACGCCCTATGTGCTGGTGTTGTATTACAGCCGCAACGGCTCGGTGAGCGAGATGGCCCGACAGATTGCCCGCGGTATCGAGCAAGGCGGCATGGAAGCGCGGTTGCGCACCGTGCCGGCGATTTCCACCGAGTGCGAAGCGGTGGCGCCGAGCATTCCCGACGAGGGCGCGCTGTATGCCAGCCTGGACGACCTGAAGCACTGCTCGGGCCTGGCCCTGGGAAGCCCCACCCGGTTCGGCAACATGGCCGCGCCGCTCAAGTACTTCCTCGATGGCACCAGCAACCTGTGGCTCACCGGCGCTCTGGTCGGCAAGCCGGCCGGCGTGTTCACCTCCACCGCCAGCCTGCATGGCGGCCAGGAAACCACGCTGATGTCGATGCTGCTGCCGCTGCTGCACCACGGCATGCTGATCACCGGCCTGCCCTACAGCGAGCAGGCGCTGCTCGACACCCAGGGCGGCGGCACGCCGTATGGCGCCAGCCACCATTCCGGGCCAGACGGCAAGCGTATGCTCGATCAACATGAAATCACCTTGTGCCGGGCCTTGGGCCTGCGCCTGGCCAAGACCGCCACGCTGTTGGAGAACGGCCGTGGCCAGGAAGCCTAAGGTCCTGCCGCCACGGGAGTGGCTGGAGCCACGGGTCAAGGTGGCACGCGCGCTGAGCCTGCTGGCGTTCTTGGGCCTGGTGGGCTTGTTGTGCGTGTACTACCTGTTGGTCGCCGACCTGCATGGGGCGCGCCCGTGGGTCATCCTGCTGATCGAGCTGGTGCCGCTGCTGATACTTGCGCCAGGCATGCTGATGGGCAGCGCACGCGGACATTCGTGGATGTGCTTTGTGGTGAACCTGTATTTCATCAAGGGCGCACTGGCGGCGTATGACCCGAACCGCCAGTGGTTTGGTGTTCTGGAAATGCTCGCGAGCCTGGCGGTGTTTTGCACGGCGTTGCTGTATGTGCGTTGGCGGCATCAATTGAACCGGCGACTGGCCGATTGACTGATCGTGACTGATCGTTCCCACGCTCCGCGTGGGAATGCATCCTGTGACGCTCCGCGTCACCCTTGCACTAGGCCCGGGACGCAGAGCGTCCTGGGCAGCATTCCCACGCAGAGCGTGGGAACGATCAGTATCAATGGTTGACGGTATAGGCCAACATCATCGACAGCTGACACATCGGCCGCCCACTCTCGGCATGCCACTGGTTGAAGGCACCCTGTACTGTCGCCAAATCGCGCAGGCTGGTCGGCGCCTTGTCGACGATCTTCTGCGCATTCAACGCTGCCACCACGTCATCGCTCGGTACAAAGGTGTCCTTGCCGACCATGCGCAGGAAGCGAGGCGCCGACAGGCCGCCCAACTGGTGGCCGTGCTTGCTCAGGTACTTCCAGAGCCCGACGATATCGGTCACCGGCCAATCAGCGATAAACGCGCCGAAGCTGCCTTTCTCCTGCTCGATATCCAGGATCATCTGCGCGTTGCGCGGCACACTCTTGAGCTTGCCCAGGTGGCGGATGATGCGGGTGTCCTGCATCAGCCGTTCCAGGTGTTCGGCACCCATCAGCACGACTTTTTCCGGGTCGAAGCCAAAGAACACCTGCTCGAACGCCGGCCATTTGGCATCGACCACGCTGTGCTTCAAACCGGCGCGGAACACTCGCAGCGCCAAGGTCGACAGGTAACGGTCATCCGCTATCTTGCGCAATTGCGCCGGGGTCTTGGGCACCGGCAGATGGGCTTCCAACTTGGCCGCCGAACCGAAGCGGTTCAGACAATATTCGTGCAGCCACTTGTAATCGCGCATGCCCTCTCCTGTCAGTCGAATTGAAAACGGCGCCCGCAAGCGCCGTGTACTAGAGCCTCGGGAAGACTCAGAGGTTCACTACATTGACGAAACGCGATGCGGCGGTCTCATCGATTTTCAAGCTGGTGAAGTCGAACAGGTTGCGGTCGGCCAATTGCGACGGGATCACGTTTTGCAGGCTGCGGAAGATACTTTCGGTACGCCCAGGGGTCTTGCGCTCCCAGTCCACCAGCATCTCCTTGACCACCTGGCGCTGCAGGTTTTCCTGGGAGCCGCACAGGTTGCACGGGATGATCGGGAATTGCTTGAAATCGGAGTAAGCCTGGATGTCCTTCTCGTTGCAATACGCCAGCGGGCGGATCACTACGTTGCGTCCGTCGTCGGCGCGCAGCTTGGGCGGCATGGCCTTGAGCGAGCCGTTGAAGAACATATTGAGGAAGAAGGTTTCGACGATGTCATCGCGGTGATGACCCAGGGCCATCTTGGTCGCGCCGATCTCATCGGCAAAGGTATAGAGCGTGCCACGGCGCAGGCGCGAGCACAGCGAGCAGGTGGTCTTGCCTTCCGGGATCAATTCCTTGACCACCGAGTAGGTGTCTTTCTCGACGATGTGATACTCGACGCCCAGTTCTTTCAGATAGGCCGGCAGCACATGCTCAGGGAAACCGGGTTGCTTCTGGTCCATGTTGACCGCCACGATCTCGAACTTGATTGGCGCGACCTTTTGCAGGTGCAGCAACACGTCGAGCATGGTGTAGCTGTCTTTGCCGCCGGAGAGGCAGACCATGACCTTGTCGCCATCCTCGATCATGTTGAAATCGGCGACCGCTTCACCGGCCAGGCGACGCAGGCGTTTTTGCAGTTTGTTCTGGTTGACTGTAAGAGTGCCCATGGCGCTTGGATCCGCAAAGGTGTGTGACGAAAAGCGCAGCATTTTACCGGTAAGACTGGCGCAGATCCAATGTGGAAGCTGGCTTGCCTGCGATAGCGGTGTGCCAGTCAACATCTCTGTTCCTGACAGGCCGCCATCGCAGGCAAGCCAGCTCCCACACTGGATCCCATGAACTCAGACAGACCACACCGCGATTAGCCCCCCTGTTTACAGCGCAATTTGCTCTAAAGGCCCTACGGTTATTCCGGTCATCCCTTTCTATACTGCGACTTGAGGTCGCACATCTATCCAGACCTTTCAGGCCATATGGCCCGTGGGCGCTCCGATGGGGGGCGATGGTAATAACGACAGGAGTGACTGGCATGATCCATCACGTCGTGGGGCTGTTTACCCATCCCGACCAGGAATGGCGGGAAATCCGTGGCGACAAAGAAGAAAGCATCAGCCACATGTACCTCACTCATACCCTGATTCTCGCGGCGATCCCCGCCATTTCCGCCTTTATTGGCACCACTCAGGTCGGCTGGGTCATCGGCAACCGCGCCCCGGTGATGCTGACCCAGGAAAGCGCGCTGTGGATGACCCTCATGTCCTACGCGGCCATGCTGTGCGGCGTGGCGGTGATGGGCGCGTTCATTCACTGGATGGCCCGCACCTACGACGCCAGCCCAAGCATGGCCCGCTGCGTGGCATTTGCCACTTACACCGCCACACCCTTGTTTATCGGCGGGCTGGCGGCGCTCTACCCGCATATGTGGTTGGGCATGGTCGTGGGCACGGCGGCGATCTGCTACACGGTGTATCTGCTGTATGTGGGGCTGCCAACCTTCATGAGTATCGACCCGGATGAAGGCTTCCTGTTTTCCAGCTCGGTATTGGCCGTCGGCCTGGTGGTGCTGGTAGCGATCATGGCCTTTACCGTGATCGTCTGGGGCCTGGGCGTCGGGCCGATCTACACCAGTTGAACGAAAAACCCCGCAGGCAAGGCCACCGCAAGGTGGCTTTGTGCGTTATGCATGACCATTCGGCGCCTGACAGATTCGGAAACACCCAGCTTTGCGGCATACTGGGCGTCTCTGGAGATATGTACAGCATGCCCGAGCAACTCAATACCCGCGTCGAAGATTGTTTCCTGCAAGCCGAATCCTTTTTCAAACGAAGCTTCAAACGCCCCCAGGTCAGCCTCAAGCTGCGGGGCCAGAAAGCCGGTGTCGCGCATTTGCACGAGAACCTGCTGCGCTTCAACCCTCAGTTGTACCGTGAAAACAGCCAACACTTTCTCAAGCAGACCGTAGCCCACGAAGTGGCGCACCTGATTGCCCACCAATTGTTTGGCGAGCGTATCCAGCCCCATGGCGAGGAATGGCAGTTGATCATGCGCGGGGTTTACGAACTGCCGCCCGACCGTTGCCATACCTACGAGGTCAAGCGCCGACAGGTGACTCGCTATATTTACCGCTGCCCGTGTGCGGACAGTGATTTTCCGTTCTCCCCGCAGCGCCATGGGCTGGTGAACCAGGGGCGGCGGTATTTGTGTCGGCGGTGTCGGCAGACGTTGGTGTTCACCGGGGAAACTCGGGTGGAATGAGGGCCTCTTCGCAGGCAAGCCAGCTCCCACATTTGGATCTGTGAACACAATCAAAATGTGGGAACTGGCTTGCCTGCGAAAGCGTCGGCTCAGTCAACCTACAACCTTGGCCTGCCGCAATTGCTCTATCCGCTCAATACCGAACCCCAACTCCGCCAGCACCTCATCACTGTGCGCCCCCACCGCCACTCCAATATGCCTGGGCGCCGGCAACCCCTCGGAGAATTTCAGCGGGCAGGCCAATTGCGCTTGTGTCGAGCCATCACCCCGGGGCACCTGGCTGACCAGCTCCCGCGCCTTCAACTGGGGATGCTCCAGCGCTTCGCTCAAACTCAATACCGGCTCAACACAGGCATCCACTCCGGCAAACAACTCACACAACTGGTCAAAACTGCGCTTCTCGAACTCCACCTGCAACGCCTGCTTGAGCACGCCCTGCCGTTCGGGCGTCACACTGTGTGCCGCCAGTTCCGGGCGCCCCAAGGCCGCGCACAGTTGCTGCATAAACCCCGGCTCCAGACTGCCCACCGACATCCAGCGCCCATCGCGTGTGCGGTAGTAGTCATAGAAACTCCCGCCATTGAGCACATGGTTCTCCCACCCAGGCTCGACCCCGCAAGCCAGGTAACCGGCCCCAGCCATGGCGTTCAGGCTGAACGAGCAATCGGTCATGCTCACATCCAGGTATTGCCCCACCCCGCTCTGCTGCCGGGCAATTACCGCCGCCAGCAAGCCCACCACGGCATGCAGCGAACCACCCGCCACATCCGCCAGTTGTACGCCCAGGGGCAACGGGCCGGTGTCCTGGCGCCCGGTATGGCTGGCGACGCCGGCCAACGCCAGGTAGTTGATATCGTGCCCGGCGCGGTCCTTATAGGGGCCGGTCTGGCCGTAGCCGGTGATCGACACATAGATCAGCCGCGGGTTGATCGCCTTCAGCGCCTCATAGCCCAGGCCCAGGCGCTCCATGACACCGGGGCGGAACTGCTCGAGCAGGATGTCATGGCCCTTGACCAACTCACGCACAATCTCCAGCGCCTCGGCCTGCTTGAGGTCCAGGGCCAGGCTGCGCTTGTTGCGATTGAGGTAGGCGTGGCTGGCCGAGGTGCCACGATCATGGGGCGGCAACACACGCAACAGGTCCATCCGCGTGGGCGATTCGATACGCAGCACCTCGGCGCCCATGTCCGCCAGCATCAGGGAGGCAAACGGGCCGGGCAGCAAGGTGGAAAAATCCAACACTTTAAGGGACGCCAAGGGACCTGACATGGGGACTCCAGTTGGGTTGCGAATACTCACAGACTAGGCAGCCGGGCGCCTGCCGGCAATCGTCAGAACGATCAACCACAGTGACCGTTTTGATCACGGCGGGCTTTTTCGCGGCGGCGGCTTTATCATTGGCCGACGTTTGTTGGCAGAGTCTTCCATGAAGTTCGCGATTGCACTGTATAGCGCCGCCCACGCGCCCTCTTCGCGCCGCGCCCTGTTGTTCGCGCAGGCAGCGTTGGCCGGCGGGCATGAGATTGTGCGGATGTTTTTTTATCAGGATGGCGTGTACAGCGCGTCCAGTAACGTCGTTGCGCCCCAGGACGAGCCAGACATTGCGCGCCAATGGCGCGAGTTCGTCAGCCAGCACCAGCTCGACGGTGTGGTGTGCATCGCCGCCGCCTTGCGCCGTGGTGTGCTGAATGCCGAAGAGGCTACGCGCTATCAACGCAGCGCCGTGAATCTGGAGGCACCCTGGGCGTTATCGGGCCTTGGGCAGTTGCATGACGCGATCCAGGACGCCGACCGCCTGATCTGTTTTGGAGGGCCGTGACATGTCCAGATCCTTGTTGGTGATCAGCCGCCAGGCCCCGTGGTCCGGGCCGAGTGCGCGGGAAGCACTGGATATCGTGCTGGCCGGTGGCGCGTTCGATCTGCCCATTGGCCTGTTGTTCCTGGATGACGGTGTGTTCCAACTGGCGCCGAACCAAGCGGCCAAGGCCGTGCAACAGAAAGACCTGAGTGCCAACCTGCAGGCCCTGGGCCTGTTCGGCATTGATGACGTGTTCGCGTGCAGCCATAGTCTTTCCGCACGCGGGTTGCCGCCACCCGCCAACGCACAGGTGCTCGACAGCCAAGCCATTTCCCAACTGATTGACCGTTACGACCAGGTGATTACCCTCTGATGTCGACTCTACATGTGGTGTCTCATTCCCCGTTTACCGACAGCCGCCTCGATAGCTGCCTGCGCATCTGTGGCGCCGAGGACGCAATCCTGCTGTGCGGCGACGGAGCCTACGGCCTGCACACGCCCGCCCTGCAAACCAAAGGCGTAAAGGTGTTTGTGCTGGCCGAAGACATGCAGGCGCGCAACCTGCCGCTGCCCGACTGGGCTGACAGCGTCGATTACCCAGGCTTCGTGCAACTGTCGATCGACTACGACAAGGTCAACACCTGGCTATGAACACCTTGACCGTCGGCGCACACACCCTGGAACTGGATAAGGACGGCTATCTCGTCGACCTCAACGACTGGTCCGATGAAGTGGCGAATGCCCTGGCCGCTGCCGAAGCCTTGGAGCTGACCCCGGCACACTGGGAAATCCTCACCCTGCTGCGCCAGTTCTACACCGAGTTCCAGCTGTCCCCCGCCACGCGCCCGCTGATCAAGTACACCGCCTTGAAGCTGGGCCCGGAAAAGGGCAACAGCCTGCACCTCAACAAACTGTTCAACGGCACTCCCGCCAAACTCGCCGCCAAGCTGGCGGGCCTGCCCAGGCCGACGAATTGCTTATGACCGACTTTGCCCCCCTGACTCTCGTAACGCCCCAAGAGCATCCCTTTGCGCAGTTCGTGCGCATCCTCGGCAAAGGCAAGCGTGGCGCGCGCAACCTCACCCGCGAGGAAGCGCGGGAAGCCATGGGCATGCTGCTCGACGAAAAAGTCGAGGACACCCAGCTCGGCGCCTTCCTGATGCTGCTGCGCCACAAGGAAGAAAGCCCGGAAGAACTCGCCGGTTTCACCGAAGCCGTACGTGAGCGCCTGCACGCGCCAGCGCTGAACGTCGATATCGACTGGCCCACCTACGCCGGTAAAAAGCGCCACCTGCCGTGGTTCCTGCTGGCAGCCAAATGCCTGGCACAGAACGGCGTGCGCATCCTGATGCACGGCGGCGGCGCCCACACTGCGGGGCGGTTGTACACCGAGCAATTGCTGGACAGTTTGCAGATCCCGCTGTGCCGCGATTGGCAACAGGTCGAGAGCGCCTTTGCCCACGGCAACCTGGCATTTATCCCGTTGGGTGATTGGGCGCCACAGCTGCAACGCATGATCGATCTGCGCAACACCTTGGGCCTGCGTTCGCCTATCCATTCGCTGGCGCGCCTGCTCAACCCGCTGAATGCGCGCTGTGGCCTGCAAAGCATTTTCCACCCCGGTTACCAGGGCGTGCATCGTGATGCCAGTGGCTTGCTGGGTGACAACGTGATTGTGGTCAAGGGCGACGGCGGCGAGATCGAGATCAACCCCGACACCCTCAGTCACCTGTATGGCACCACCGACGGCCAGAGCTGGGACGAAGAGTGGCCCGCCCTTTCCGTCCAGCGCCACGTCAAGCCAGCAACGCTTGAGCCCGAGCACCTAAAAGCACTGTGGCGCGGCGACGTTGAGGACAGCTACCCGCAACTGGCGTTGATCGCCACCATGGCGTTGGCCCTGCGCGGCCTTGGTCACCCGCGGCAGCAGGCGTTCGAGTTGGCCCAGCAGTACTGGGACGCACGGGATAAATCGATTTAATCGATCATTCACGCCGGTTCTTTGCGCTTTTAGTTCGAACTCATCCCTTTAGACTGGGCTCCAACGCTTATTAGCCAAGGAGCCAGTCATGGGTTTATTGATCGAAGGACAGTGGAAAGACCAGTGGTACGAAAGTAGCGCCGATGGCGCTTTCCAACGGGAACAGGCACAACGCCGCAACTGGGTGACCGCCGATGGCGGGCCAGGCCCGAGTGGTGAAGGCGGCTTCAAGGCCGAGGCCGGTCGCTATCACCTCTATGTATCCCTCGCCTGCCCGTGGGCGCACCGCACCTTGATCCTGCGCAAGCTCAAGGGCCTGGAAAGCCTGATCGACGTCTCGGTGGTCAGTTGGCTGATGCTGGAAAACGGCTGGACCTTCGACAAGGCCCATGGCTCCAGCGGCGACAAACTGGACGGTTTCAACTTCATGCACCAACGCTACACCGCCGATACCGCCGACTATACCGGGCGCGTGACCGTGCCGGTGCTGTGGGACAAAAAGCTCAAGCGCATCGTCAGCAATGAATCGGCGGAGATCATCCGCATGTTCAACAGTGCGTTCAATGCGCTGACCGGCAATACCCTGGATTTCTACCCCCAAGCCCTGCATTCGACCATCGACAGCCTCAACGAACGCATCTACCCCGCCGTGAACAACGGCGTGTACCGCGCAGGTTTCGCCACCTCACAACAAGCGTATGAAAGTGCGTTTGATGATGTGTTTGCCGAGCTGGATCATTTGGAACAGCACCTGGGCAGCCATCGCTATCTGGCCGGCGAGTACCTGACCGAAGCCGATGTGCGGCTGTTCACTACGCTGATTCGTTTTGATGCGGTGTACTACAGCCACTTCAAATGCAACCTGCGGCGAATTGCCGACTATGCAAATTTGTCGAACTGGCTGCGGGAGATGTATCAGTGGCCAGGCGTGGCCGAGACGGTGGATTTCGAGCATATCAAGGGGCATTACTATGCCAGCCATCGCACGATCAACCCGACGGGGATTGTGCCGAAGGGGCCGTTGCAGGGGTTTGACAGCAGCCATGATCGGGCGCGGTTGCCGGGTAAAGGTGTCTTTGGCTGATAACTCCTGTGGCGAGGGAGCTTGCTCCCGCTGGGCTGCGAAGCGGCCCCCAAATTTTTTGTGCGCGCTCCACTCCCACACGGGCACAGTCCCCCCCCCCCAACCCCCTCTCTGAATTGGGGGATAGGGCGCC
>NZ_WKFA01000057.1:0-38558 GCF_021605325.1 Pseudomonas sp. PA-7-1E | reverse complement strand
CCCTGCCCTCGCCAGCCTTCGATCATCAACCCCTGCTCACGCTGGTTCCCCGCCGAATCCAACGCCGGGTCCTGCGCCAACACCAGGCGCACCACCCCGTCATACCGCCCTTGCGGCTGATACACCGTGCGCAACGCCGCCGCGTAAGTGCGCGCCGGCCCATCCATCGCCTCCAGCGCCGCACGCGCCGGCAACAACCCCACGCTCACCATCCCCCCATGCAACGCTTGTCGCTGCGCCACCTCATCGCGCCCGGCAAAGTCCACAGGATCAATCCCCAGCGACTTCCCAGCCGCCAACTGCATCGCCTCGATCAACCGCAACAACGCCGCCGTCGAGGTATATGCCTTGCCCGCACGCCCCGGCGACTCGCTGTCGATCACCGTCAACGACCCCACCTCACGCCCCATTGCCTGCAAGCGCAGCGCCATTTCCAGTGCCACCCAGCCGCCGAACGAATGCCCGACCAGATGCACTGGCCCTTCGGGGCACTCCTGTTCCAGCGCCGCCAGGTAACACTGGGCCGCCGCTTCCACCTGGCTATGGGGCACCGCCTCGCCATCCAGCCCCCGCGGCTGCAAGCCATACAGCGGCCAGTCGCGCCCCAGCGCTTCGCTCAAACCCACAAAGCCGGTGACGCTGTCTCCCGCGCCTGGCACGCAGAACAACGGCGCATAACCGGCGCGCCCGCTCTGGATACGCAGCAAGGATGAGTGCGCCGCGCAACTCATCGGAGTACTCGCCGCCAGCGCTCGGCTCATGGCCTGGCCAAGGCTCTGGATATGCGGCGCCTGCATCATGCTCTGGTGATCCCCCGGCACCTGCACCTGGCGCAGTTGCCCAGGCGCCAGGGCGGTGTCCCAACCCAGCGCGGCACTGCGCCGCGACAGTTCGGTGGGCCGCTGCTCGGCGCTGAACAGGTGCACCGGAATCGGCAGCGGGAACAGGCTGTAGTGGGCCAGGGCATGCCCATGCCCGACTTCCCGTTGCAAAAAGCTCAGCAGGTCGGCGTCCGTCGCCGCTGCCATTTGCGCGTATAGCAAACCTTGATCGCGACAGCGTTGCAGCAGAGCCGCAAAGTCCAGCTGTCCAAGGCCTGCCTCCAGTTGTTCCAGGTTCGCCAGCTCATCCACACCTCCCTGTGCCTTCCAATAGGCCGTGCACTGCAACAACAAATGCCGCTTGAGGGCATCCGGCCCGCTCCAGCGTGACTTGCCCTGGTCGGTCATGCGCGGCACGTAGCTGTCGATCAAGCCCAGAAACGCCACGGCCTCATCCTGCCCCAGCAACTGCATGGCAACTTCATAGGCCAGCACACCCCCAAAGGACCACCCCGCCAGCCGGTAAGGACCGTGGGGCTGGATCTGGCGAATCAGCCCGACCATGCGCGCGGCCAGGCCTTCCATGCTGTCCAGATGCGCCTCGCCCAGGGCCATGCCCGGCAGGCCATAAATCGGGTAATCGCCAGGCAGGTGCTGGCCCAGCGCCGGGAAGTACACGTCCATGCCACTGAACTCATGCACCAGGAATAACGGTGCCTGCGCCCCGCGGCTACGCACTGTGATCACCGCCGCCTCAGGCAGCACATCGTCACCGCGCAGGCGCAGCAGCGCCGCGACCGAGGCCACGCTGGCATGCTCGAACAGCTCGGCCAGCGACACCGGCAACCCGGCCTCGTCCAGCCGATGGACCAGGCGAATCGCCAACAAGGAATGCCCGCCCAGTTCGAAGAAACTGTCATGGCGCCCCACCTGCTGAAGCTTCAATACCTCGGCCCACAGCTGGGCCAAGGTCTGCTCCAGTGCATCGACCGGTGCTTCAAATGTGCCGCTGGCCGAAGCGTCCCACGTCGGTACCGGCAAGGCTTTGCGATCGACCTTGCCATTGGCCGTCAACGGCAGTTGCTCAAGGATCACAAAGGCCGACGGCACCATGTAGGCCGGCAAATGCGCCTGCAGATAAGCACGCACCGGCTCGATGCCGACCGGCTCGCCCGCCCAGGTGAAATAGGCCACCAGGCGTTTGTCCCCCGGCACGTCTTCGCGGGCCAGCACCACCCCCTCGCGGATTCCGGAGAATGTCGCCAAGCGTGCTTCGATCTCACCCAGCTCAATGCGAAAGCCGCGGATCTTCACTTGATCGTCATTGCGCCCGATGCACTCCAGCAGGCCGTCTGCGGTCCAGCGTCCGAGGTCGCCGGTGCGGTACAGCAAGGCGCCTGGGTTGAACGGGTTTTGCACGAACTTTTCCGCCGTCAACTCAGGGCGGTTCAGGTAGCCCTGGGCGACACCGTCGCCGCCGATGCAGATTTCGCCGGTCGCCCCCAGGGGCAGCAGGTGCAACTGCGCATCCAGCACGTAGACCTGCGTGTTGGAAATGGGTCGCCCTACCGGCACGCTGTCGGCTTGAGTGGCAATGGCGCGCACTTCAAAAGTGGTGGCGTAGGTGGTGGTCTCGGTCGGCCCGTAGCAATGCACCAGGCGCAGCCCCGGAGCCAGCCCCAGCAGGTTGCGGAACGCCGCCGGGTCGGCACGCTCGCCGCCGCACAGCAAAATACGCAAGCCGGCCAGGGCCTGGGGAATCAGTTGCACATACTGGTTGAACAGCGCCGTAGTGACGAACAGCACCGTCACGCCTTTGAGTGCCGCGCCGAACGCCAGCGGGTCGAGCAAGGTGGCGTGGTCGATCACCTGCACCTGACCGCCGTTGAGCAACGGCCCCCAGACGTCCATGGTGCTGGCATCGAAGGCCGGGTTCGAAGCGAAGGCCACTCGGTCATTGGGACTGAAATCGGCGTAGCCGTTGTTGAGCACCAGGCGCGTGATGCCACGGTGAGGCACCAATACGCCTTTGGGCATGCCGGTGGAGCCGGAGGTGTACATGATGTACGCCACGCTCTGCGAGGACTGCAGCAGGCCCGGATTGTGGTCGGGGTGTGAGTCAAGGGCCAGGGTGTCCAGGTCCAGGCGCTGCGCCGCGCTCTCCACGCTGCAGTCGCTACCGGTCAACAGCCAGGCCGCGCCGCTGTCTTGCAGCATGAAGCCCTGGCGTTCGGCCGGCGCGCTGATGTCCAACGGTACATAGGCGGCGGCGCATTTGAGAATCGCCAGTTGGCTGACCAGCAACGCCACCGAGCGTGGCAGCAGGATCGCCACGTTATCGCCGGGGCACACACCCAGGCCGAGCAGGTGATGGGCCAGGCGGTTGGCGCGGCGGTTGAGTTCGCCATAGCTTATCCGTTGTTCGCCGTGCAGCACCGCCACCGCGTCGGGGCGCGCCTGCGCCTGGGCTTCGAACACCTGCTGCACGCTGTGTTCACGTGGGAACGCACGAGCCGTAGCGTTGAAGCCCTCAAGCAGTTGCTGGCGTTCAGCCAGGGGCAGGATCGGCAAACCACTGAGGACGATGTCGCTGCGCTCTTCCAGTGCCTGCACCACCTGCACCAAGGCGTTATGCAGGTAGTCGCCCAAGCGTCGGGCCCCCTGCCCCATGGCCGTGAGGCTGAAACCTTCACCCAGGTCATCCACGCTCATCGACACGCCGTAGTGGGTGTGTTCCTCGGTCTTGAGCACCTCGATCCCCTGCCACGCCTCGGCCACGCCCCCGGCCTGGAGCGCACTGTGGCGGTAGTTGAACAGCACGCTGAACAACGGCGTGGCCATGGGTACGCCGCTGCAACGCTGGGCCAGCGCCAAGGGCGCGTGTTCATGGCTGAGCAGTTGGGTCAGGCGCCCATGGGTGGCACGCAGCGCGGTCAGTACCGAGTGTTCACCCAGGTCGACTCGCAGCGGCAAGGTATTGATAAACACACCCATGGCGCGCTCGGCACCTTCGCCGCCTTGCAGGCGACCGAGCATCACCGTGCCGAACACCACCTGTTCACGGGCGCAGACCGTGCCCAGCACATGGGCCCAGGCCAGGTGCATGAGGCTGGCGGCGCTGACTCCCGCTTGACGCGCCTGGTTGCGCAGGCGCCGACTCAACCCCAGGTCGAGACTCACCTTCACGCGCTCATCGGCACCCAGGTGCGGTACGTCGGTGGGTTCGTCGACCTCAGCGAGCATCTCGCGGAAAAACGGCTCGTGGTCCTCAGCGCCCAGACGAGTCTGGGCCACGTAGTTGCGGTACGGCACGGGCGCGGCCAAGGTGTCTTGCGTGCCCAACAGGAAGGCCTGCATTTCGTGTTGCAGGATGTCCAACGCAATGTGGTCCATCACCAGATGGTGGAACAGCAACGTCGCCACCACCCGCTGCGACTCCTCGGCATACACCAGGCGCATCAAAGGTGCCTGGGCGAGGTCCAGGCGTGGCGGCACCGAGCCGTTTTCAACACGTAATGAGGCGGTGCGCCATACCACCTGCACCGGCTCCTCCAGCCCGTCCCAGTGGAAGGATGAACGCAGGATGTCATGGCGCTGGATCACCGCCTGCAAGGCATGGGCAAAGGCGTCCAGGCGCAGGCGGCTGTCGAAGGCAAACTGCGCCTGCAGCACATAGGCATCGTCACCTTGCACGGCGCGATGCTGATACAGGATGCCGGCCTGCAAGGGTGCCAGCGGGTAAATATCCTGCACATTCGCCGCACCGCCGGGGATGCTGGCAACGATGCGCTCGATGGCAGCGGGGTCCAGGGTGATCAGCGCAAGCATGTCCGGCGTAATCCGGGTGCAATCGGCCGCAATGCGATTGGCCGGCACCGTCACTTCACGCCCACCGCCCAAGGCCGCAGCCAGGGCGGACAAGGTCGGTTGGCCGAACAGCACTTTCACATCCGCCGACAAGCCCAGGCGGCGCATGCGCCCGATCAGGCTGACTGCCAGCAATGAGTGGCCACCCAATTCAAAGAAATTGTCATGCCGACCCACGCGCTCCACGCTGAGCAATTCGGCCCACAGTGCGGCCAGGGTGATTTCCGTATCACCCACCGGCGCTTCATAGTCGCGCACGCTCAACGCGTCCAGGCCCGGCGCCGGCAGTGCCTTGCGGTCGAGCTTGCCGTTGGGGCTCAGCGGCAGCGCCTGAAGGTGCATAAAGCTCGTCGGCAGCATGAATTCCGGCAGGTGTTGCAGCAGGTGGGCGCGCAGGCTTTCGACGTCGCTCGGCACGCCGGTGTAATAGGCGATCAGGCGCTGCTCGCGGGCAATCACGGCAGCTTCCTGCACCGCTGGATGCTCGGTCAGACGCGCCTGGATTTCCCCCAGTTCGATGCGCAGGCCACGAATCTTCACCTGGTCATCATTGCGCCCCAGGTACTCGAGAGTGCCGTCGGGCAAGTAGCGACCCACGTCACCGGTACGGTACATGCGCCCCGGGGTAAACGGGTCGTCGAGGAAGCGTTCGGCGGTCAGCTCAGGACGGTTGAGGTAACCCCGCGCCACCTGCACGCCGGCGATAAACAATTCACCGACCACCCCCAACGGCACCGGCTGCAACTGCTCGTCCAGTACATACAGGCGCGTATTGGCAATCGGCTTGCCGATGGGGGTGTTATCCGGCACCACGGCGCCTGCGCAGTCCCACGCGGTGACATCCACCGCCGCTTCGGTGGGGCCATACAGGTTGTACAAGCCAACCCCCGGCAATTGCTGTTTGAAGCGCCGTACCAGGCTGCCCGGCAGGGCTTCGCCACTGCACATCACCCGCACCAGCCCGGCGGCCTGGCTGACATCGCCGTGGGCCAGGAACACGTCAAGCATCGACGGCACAAAATGCAGCGTCGTGACCCCCTCGGCCTCGATCACCTGGCACAGGTAGTCAGGGTCTTTATGCCCACCAGGACGAGCCATGACCAGGCGTGCGCCGGTGAACAGCGGCCAGAAGAACTCCCACACCGACACGTCGAAGCTGAACGGGGTTTTCTGCAAGACCGTATCGCTGGCGGTCAACGCGTATTCGTCTTGCATCCACAGCAGGCGGTTGACCACTCCAGGGTGTTCGTTGATCACACCCTTGGGCTGGCCGGTGGAACCGGAGGTGTAGATCACGTAGGCCGCCACGCTGGCCGCCTGCGGGTTATGGGCGGGCTGATGCTGCCAGGTGGGCGAATCCAGGTTTACCACCGGCACCTCGCCCAGCAACCCGAGGGTGCTGGACTGGCCCAGCACTACCGTCGGCGCGCTGTCGTGGAGCATGTAGGCGATGCGTTCCAACGGGTAGGCCGGGTCCAGCGGCACATAGGCGGCGCCGGCCTTGAGGATCGCGTACAGGCCGATGACCATGTCCAGGCCACGCTCCACGCAGATCGCCACCCGCGCCTGGGGCTGCACACCCAGGGCTTGCAGGTGATGGGCCAACTGGTTGGCGCGCGCGTTCAGTTCGGCATAGCTCAGTTGCTGCGCGCCCGCCTTCAGGGCAATGGCCTGGGGTGTACGCAGTACCTGGGCTTCAAACAGGCCGTGCAGGGTCTGGTCGAGGTTGTACTCAACGGCGGTGGCGTTGAAATCCACCAGCAGTTGCCGACGCTCGCGCGCATCCACCAGCGGCACCTGCGCCAGCACCGCCTGGTCGTTATCGACCATGGCCTGCAACACGCGGGTGAAATAACCGACGTAACGCTGCATCGTCGATTCGTCAAACAGGGCCACGGCATATTCCAGCGCACCGAGGATGCTGCCCTGCACTTCCCCCAGGTTCAACGACAGGTCGAACTTGGCGAAATGGCTGTTCTCGACAATGCTCTCCAGGGCCAGGTCGCCCAGGGCCAGGGTCGGCGCGCTGCTGTCCTGCCAGCTCAGCAGGGTCTGAAACAGCGGGCTGTGGGCCAGGCTGCGCGGCGGCCGGGTGATTTCCACCACCTGCTCGAAGGGCAAGTCCTGATGGGCCTGGGCTTGCAGCGTCAACACCTTGACCCGCGCCAGCAACGCCTCGGTGCTCAGCTCGCCCGAGGTGTCGATACGCAGCGCCAGGGTGTTGACGAACAGGCCAATCAGCCCTTCGACTTCGGTGCGCATGCGGTTGGCCACCGGCGTGCCGATCACCAACTCGGGCTGCCCGGACAAGCGCGCCAACAGTGAAGCCCAGGCGCTCATCAAGGTCATGTACAAGGTGGTGCCATGGCGTTGGCTCAAGGCCTTGAGCCCGGCGGTGAGGCGTTCATCCAGGCGCACTTCGACGCTGCTGCCAGCGTAGTCCTGCTGCGCCGGGCGCGGGCGGTCGGTGGGCAAGGTCAGCAACGCCGGCGCACCGGCCAACGCCTGTTGCCAGTAGCTGCTTTGGCGCTGCAGCACCTCGCCGCTCAGCCACAGGCGTTGCCACACGGCAAAGTCGGCGTACTGGATCGGCAAGGGAGGCAGCGGGTCGGCGTGGCCGTGGCTGAAAGCCTGGTACAGCGCCATCAGCTCGCGGGTCAGCACGCCCATGGACCAGCCGTCAGAGACGATATGGTGCAGGGTCAGCAACAGCACATGGTGATCATCGGCCATCACCACCAGGCGCCCGCGCAGCAACGGGCCGCGCTCAAGGTCGAACGGTGCCGAAGCTTCGCCGTGAATCAGCGCGTCCAGGGCCTGTTGCGGCTGCGGATGGCGACGCAGGTCCTGCACTTGCAGCGGCAATACCTCTTCAGCCGGCACGACCAGCACCTGGGCCTGGTCACCCTGCTGGGCGAAGCGGCTGCGCAGGGTTTCATGCCGCCCCACAATGCGCGCCAGGGCCCGTTGCAACGCTTGCACATGCAACTGCCCGCGCAACCGCAAACCGATGGGAATGTTGTAGGCGGTGTTGGCCCCTTCCATCAAGGCCAGGAACCACAGGCGTTGCTGGGCGAAGGACAGCGGCACGTCCTCATCACGGTTGGCCGGCAAGATATCCGGCAAGGTGCTGCGACCGGCCTGGGCCAGTACCTCGGTGACCGCCGCCAGTTCGGCGTTGGCAAACAGGTCGCCCAGCGCCAACTCGACGCCCAGCCGCTGGCGCACCTGGGACACCATGCGCATGGCCAGCAGCGAATGCCCACCCAGCTCAAAGAAATGGTCATAGCGCCCCACGCGCTGCACCTGCAACACATCGGCCCAGATCTGCGCCAGCACGGTTTCGATTTCGCCCAGGGGCGCGGCGTACTCGCGGGTAAAGACGGCGGCCATGTCCGGCGCCGGCAGGGCCTTGCGGTCAAGCTTGCCATTGGCCGTCAGTGGCAGTGCGTCGAGTTTCATGAACGCGACGGGCACCATGTAGTCCGGCAGATGCGCCACCAGGTGGGCGCGAATCTGGGCCACCGTCAGCGGGTCCAGTTGTGGGTTTTCGGTGAAGTAGGCCACCAGCCGTTCTTCACGCACCACCGCCACCGCTTCCAGAATCCCGGGCAACTGGTTGAGCTGGGTTTCGATTTCGCCCAGTTCGATGCGCACGCCACGGATTTTCACCTGGTCATCGTTGCGCCCCAGGTAATCGAGTGTGCCGTCCGGCAGCCAGCGCACCAGGTCGCCGGTGCGGTACATGCGTCCTTCGTTGAACGGGTCGCGCACAAAGCGCTCGGCAGTCAGTTCCGGGCGGTTGAGGTAACCGCGTGCCACGCCCTTGCCGCCCACGTACAACTCCCCCGCCACCCCCAGCGGCACCGGACGCTGGTGTGGGTCGAGCACGTAGACCTTGGCATTGGCCATGGGCTTGCCGATATGCAACGGCTGGCCCGCCTCGACCTTGCCGGAAGTGGCCACCACCGTGGCTTCGGTGGGCCCGTAGTTGTTGACCAGCTCAAAGCGCTGCGCCCGCCCGAACTGGCGCAGGCGGTCGCCACCGACCAGCAAGGTGCGCAAGGTCGGGTGCTCGATGTTCTGACTGAAGGCGTATTCCGCCACCGGCGTCGGCAGAAAGCTCACGTCCAGTGGCTGCGCGCACCACCAGGCCAGCAGTGCGTCGATATCTTCGCCGCCCTCATGGGCCGGTGGCAGGTGCAAGGTGGCGCCCACACACAGCGCCGGCCACACTTCCCAGGCCATCGCGTCAAAGCCGAAACCGGCAACACTGGCGGTATGCCGCCCGGCGCGCAGGTCGAAGGCGCTGCAATGCCAGTCCACCAGGTTGGCGACGCTGTGGTGTTCCACCATCACCCCCTTGGGCAAGCCAGTGGAGCCGGAGGTGTAGATCACATAGGCGAGATTCGTCGGGCCGACGGCGATTGTGGGATTGCTCGCCGAATGGTGCTGCCAGGTGAAGCGGTCCAGGTTGATCACCGGCACTTCCAGCACCGGCAGGCGCGTCAGCAACGCATGCTGGGTGAGTACCGCCACCGGCGCGCTGTCGCTGAGCAAATAGTGGAGGCGCTCGGCCGGGTGGGACGGGTCCACCGGCACATAACCGGCGCCGGCCTTGAGAATCGCCAGCAACCCGGCCAGGGTGTCGAGGCCGCGCCGCGCAAAAATCGCCACGCGGTCGTCGGGCTTGACCCCCAGCGCCAACAGATGATGCGCCAACAGGTTGGCTTGCTGGTTCAGTTCGGCATAGGTCAGTTGCCGGCCCTGATGCACAGCGGCAATCGCGTGCGGCGTGAGCCTAGCCTGGGCTTCGACGCGGCCATGCAGGGTGGTGCCTTGGGGGAAAACGGTCTGGGTGGTGTTGAACTGTTCCAGCAGCAAGCGCTGTTCGGCGGCGGGCACCACCGAGAGTTGATCAAGCGCGGTATGGGGGGCCTGCTCCAGTGCGCTCACCAGGTTTTCCAGCGCGGTGTGGAGGTAGGCGCAGACGCGCTGAGGGTCAATCAGGGTGCTGGCCAGCAAACTCAGGCCAAAGCCCTCACCCAGGTCGTCCACGCTCAGGGTCAGCGGGTAGTTGGTGCGCTCCTCGGCGCGCAGTGCGGTGATACCGTGCCAGGCCGACACCGCCTCGGCGCTGGCGGCGGGCGCGCTGTGGCGATAGTTGAGCAGCGCGCTGAACAGCGGCGTCGGCGCGAGCACGCCACTGCAACGCTGGGCCAGGGCCAACGCCGCGTGCTCATGGCGCAGCAAGGTGGTCAGACGTGCGTGGGTGGCCTTGACTGCGGTGCGTACGTCCTGGGCGTCTACGTCCACGCGAAACGGCAAGGTATTGATGAAAATGCCCAAGGCGCGGTCGGTGTCATGGCTGC
Source organism: Pseudomonas sp. PA-7-1E (assembly GCF_021605325.1). Classification (NCBI taxonomy): domain Bacteria; kingdom Pseudomonadati; phylum Pseudomonadota; class Gammaproteobacteria; order Pseudomonadales; family Pseudomonadaceae; genus Pseudomonas; species Pseudomonas sp. PA-7-1E. Next base: position 28,498 of record NZ_WKFA01000057.1, on the reverse strand, counting down.
CCTGCATGCGCCCCATCAATACGGTGCCGAACACCACCTGGGCTTTGCCGGCCAACACCCCCAGCACCTGGGCCCAACCCAGGTGAAACAGGCTGGCGGCGCTCACGCCCAGTTGGCGCGCCTGCCCGCGCAAGCGCTGGGCCAGTGCCGGCGCCAATGGCAGGCTGACTTCAGCGATACCCCGCGCATCACCTTGCACGTCCTGCAAACCGAACGGCAAGGTGGGCTCGCTGATATCGCCGAGCATCTGCCGGAAGAAACATTCGTGCTCCTGCTCACTGATCCCCAACCGCGCCTGCGCCACATAGTTGCGAAACGGTACGGCCTGGCCCAGGGCCGCGCCTTGGCCCAACAGGCACGCCTGCATTTCGTGGCACACCACGTCCAGGGCGCTGTGGTCGAGCGCCATGTGATGGAACAACAGGGTGGCGACGATGCGCTGGTTGGCCGGGTCTTCAGCGCGCACCAGGCGCAGCAACGGCGCCTGGGTGACGTCGAGGCGATAGTGGCGGGCATCAAACAGGTCATGCAGTTGCGCGGCGATATCGCCATCGGCCGGGTCCAGCATCAAGGCTTGCACCGGCAGGCGTGCCTGGCGCCACACCACTTGCGAGGGTTGCGTCAGGCCATCCCAGACCACCCCGGTACGCAGGATGTCGTGACGGTCCATCACCCGTTGCAGCGCCTGGGCAAACGCATCGAAACGCGCAAGGTTGTCAAAGGCGAACTGCGACTGCATCACATAGGGGTCACCCTGCTCGGCACTGACATGGTGGAACAGGATGCCTTCCTGCAACGGCGCCAGCGGGTAGATGTCCTGGATATTCGCCACGCCGCCCTGCACCGTGGCGACAATGCGCTCGATCTCGTCTTGGCTCAGGGTCGACAGGGTCAGCATGTCGGGAGTGATGCGCTCGGCATTGGCCGGGATGCCATTGGCCGGTACCTGCACCTCACCGGCCTTGGTCGCGGTGTATTCACCGGCCTTGATCAGTTCGATCAGCGCCGGCTTGTGTTCACGCAAGGCGGCCAATATCGCCGGGTCGCTCAAGGCTTGCTTGTTGCCGTTCACCGACAATTGCTCGCCCTTGAGCGCCAGTTGCACATCCTTGGTTTTCAGGGTTGCCAGCAGCTCGAGGATGTTCACAGGACGATCTCCATTCGTTCGGTCATTGCGGCGTAGCCGGCCAGGGTCGGTTGTTCGAACAAGCCCCGCACATCGGCTTCCATGCCTTCCTGGCGCAGGCGCCCGATCAAGCTCACGGCCAGCAGCGAGTGCCCGCCCAGTTCAAAGAAGTTGTCGTGGCGCCCTACCCGCTCCACCTTGAGCAGCTCGGCCCAGAGTTGGGCCAGGAGGATCTCGGTGTCGCCTTCGGGCGCCGCGTACTCACGTACCTGCAACGCGTCCATACCCGGTGCAGGCAGGGCCTTGCGATCGAGCTTGCCGTTGGGGCTCAGGGGCAAGGCGTCCAGGTGCATGAACAGCGCCGGCACCATAAAGTCAGGCAGGTGCTGCAACAGTTGGGCGCGCAGGCTTTCGATATCGGTGGGCGCGCCGGTGTAATACGCGACCAGGCGCTGGTCACGGGCGACGACCACGGCGTCCTTGACCGCCGGATGCTCGATCAGGCGCGCCTGGATTTCCCCCAGTTCGATGCGCAGGCCACGGATCTTCACCTGATCGTCGTTGCGCCCCAGGTACTCGAGCGTGCCATCGGGCAAGTAGCGGCCCAGGTCACCGGTGCGGTACATGCGCCCAGGGGTGAACGGGTCGTCGAGGAAGCGCTCGGCGGTCAGCTCAGGGCGGTTCAGGTAACCCCGCGCCACTTGCACGCCGGCGATGAACAGCTCACCGACCACGCCCAGCGGCACCGGCTGTAACTGCCCATCGAGTACATACAGGCGGGTGTTGGCAATCGGCTTGCCGATGGGGGTATTGTCCGGCACCTCAGGGCGTGCGCAGTTCCAGGCCGTCACGTCCACCGCCGCTTCAGTGGGGCCATACAGGTTGTACAAACCAATCCCCGGCAACTGCCGCTTGAAACGCCGCACCAGGCTGCCCGGCAAGGCCTCGCCGCTGCACATCACCCGCACCAACCCCGCCGCCTGGCTGACATCGCCGTGGGCCAGGAATACATCGAGCATCGACGGCACAAAGTGCAAGGTGGTGATGTGCTCCGCCGCGATCACCTCGCACAGGTACGCCGGGTCCTTGTGCCCTTCAGGGCGCGCCATTACCAGACGCGCGCCGGTGAACAGCGGCCAGAAGAACTCCCACACCGACACGTCGAAGCTGAACGGGGTTTTCTGCAACACCGCATCGTGAGCCTTGAGGCTATAGGCGTCCTGCATCCACAACAAGCGGTTGACCACCCCCGCATGTTCGTTGATCACGCCCTTGGGTTGGCCGGTGGAACCGGAGGTGTAGATCACATAGGCCGCGTTTTGGGCAATGAGGTCCGGTACTTGCGGGTTGATGGCGGGTTGGTGTTGCCAGGTGCTGTGGTCGAGGTCGACTACCGCCACGTCCCCCAGCAGGGTGCGGGTGGCGCTTTGGGCCAGCACCACCACCGGCGCGCTGTCGTGCAGCATGTTGGCGATGCGCTCTGGCGGGTACGCCGGGTCCAGCGGCACATAGGCACCGCCGGCCTTGAGGATGGCGAACAGGCCGATGACCATGTCCAGGCCGCGCTCGACGCAGATACCCACCCGTGCATCCGGGCGCACACCGCCGTCACGCAGGTGATGGGCCAGGCGGTTGGCGCGTTCATTGAGTTGCTGGTAGCTCAAGGTGTGCTCGCCGGCCTTCACCGCCACGGCCTGCGGGGTACGTACAACCTGGGCTTCAAACAGCCCGTGCAGGGTCTGGTCGAGGTTGTAGTTCACCTCGGTGGCGTTGAACTGCACCAGCAGCTGTTGCCGCTCTTGCAGCCCCAGCACCGGCAGGCGGTTCAGCGCCTGGTGCGGGGCCTGCTCAAGGGCTTCGACCAGACCGCTCAACGCGTTATGCATATAGCCGCACACCCGTTGCGCATCCACCTGGGCCAGGGCGGTGAACGCGTAGCCGTCGCCCAGGTCGTCCACGTTCAAGGTCAGCGGGTAATTGGTGCGCCCGTCATTGACCAAGGTCTGCATGCCTTCCCATGCCAACTGCGCATCCGCCGAACGGGTGGCGGCGCCGCGATGGCGATAGTTGAGCATCGAGCTGAACAAGGGCGCCGGGGCCGCTACGCCACTGCAACGCTGGGCCAAGGCCAGGGAGGCGTGTTCATGGCCAAGCAATTGGGTCAGCCGCGCATGGGTGGCCCGCACGGCGGCGCGGGCGCCCTGATCGTCGATATCCAGGCGCAACGGCAAGGTGTTGATAAACACGCCCAGGGCGCGGTCGGCGCCCTCGCCGCCTTGCAGACGACCCACCAGCACCGTACCAAACACTACCGAATGGCGCGCCGATACCGCGACCAGCACCTGCGCCCAGGCCAGATGGAACAGGCTGGCAGCACTCACCCCCAGCAGCCGTGCCTGGCTGCGCAGGCGGCGGTTGAGCTGGCTGTCCAGTTGCAGGGTGTGTTCGTCGATGGCATTGCCGTCGCCGCGCACGTCCTGCCAGCCGAACGGCAACGTCGGTTCGTCGACATCGCCCAGCATCTGGCGGAAGAACTGTTCATGCTCCTGTTCGCTGACACCCAAACGGGCCTGGGCCACATAGTTGCGATACGGCATTGGCGCGGCGGTGGGGGCTGCGTGGCCCAACAAGTGGCCCTGCATTTCGCGCAACACCACGTCGAAGGCGGTGTGGTCCAACACGATATGGTGATAGAGCAACACCGCCACCACGCGCTGGTTGGCCGGGTCCTGGGCGTACATCAGGCGGATCAGCGGCGCCTGGCTGATCTCCAGGCGATACCGCCGCGCATCAAACCGCTCGTGCAGGCCGGCGAGTACGTCACCTTCCAGTTGCAGTTCCTGCACGCACAACTGCGCCTGGCGCCACACCACTTGCAGCGGTTGCGCCAGGCCCTCCCACACCACCCCGGTGCGCAAGATGTCGTGGCGGTCGATCACCTGTTGCAGTGCGCGCATAAAGGCGTGCAGGCGCTCGACACCGTCAAACGCCAGGTGTGATTGCAGCAGGTAAGGATCGCCCTGCGCCGCCGTGAGGTAGTGATAGAAAATCCCTTCCTGCAAAGGCGCCAGCGGGTAGATGTCCTGCACGTTGGCAGCGCCGCCAGGCACCTGGGCCACCACCTGGTCGATCGCCGACTGGTCGAGGTCCACCAGGGCCAGCATGTCCGGGGTGATGCGCTGACAACCGGCACTGATGCGATTGGCCGGCACCTGCACTTCGCGGCCACTGCCGACAGCGGCGGCCAGCGCGGCCAGGGTTGGCTGGCTGAACAACACGCGCACATCAGCGCTGAGGCCGGCCTGGCGCATGCGCTCGATGAGGCTGACGGCCAGCAATGAATGGCCGCCCAGTTCGAAGAAGTGGTCATGGCGACCCACTTGCTCCACCTGCAACACCTCGGCCCACAGCCGCGCCAGGGTGGTTTCGACGTCACCCTGGGGGGCTTGGTATTCACGGCTGAGCAAGGCGCACTGGTCTGGCTCTGGCAATGCCTTGCGGTCCAGTTTGCCGTTGGCGGTCAGGGGCAACTGATCAATCCGCATGTAGGCGACCGGCACCAGCGCCTCGGGAAGTTGGGCTTGCAGGTGCGCACGCAAGGTCTCGATCTGCAGCGGGCGCTGTTCGGTGAACCAGGCCAACAGGCGGCCTTCGCGCACCAGCACCACGGCCTCGCGGATGCCGTCCAGTGCCGCCAGGCGGCTTTCGATTTCACCCAGTTCCACCCGTACGCCGCGCAGTTTTACCTGGTCGTCATTACGGCCCAGGTACTCAAGGTTGCCATCGGGCAGCCAACGCACCAGGTCACCGGTGCGGTACATGCGCCCTGGGTTGAAAGGGTCTTGCAGGAAGCGTTCGGCCGTCAGCTCGGGACGGTTCAGGTAACCCCGCGCCACGCCGCTGCCGCCCACATAGAGTTCACCGGCCACGCCCACCGGTGCCGGGCGCAGGTGCGCATCCAACACATAGCTGGTGGCATTAGCGACAGGCCGGCCGATATGCAACACCTGCCCGGCCCGCACGCGGCCGGAGGTGGCAACCACCGTGGCCTCGGTGGGGCCGTAGTTGTTGACCACCGCAAAGCGCCGCTCATGGGTGAACTGACGCAGGCGGTCACCGCCGATCAGCAGGATGCGCAAGGTGGGGTGCTGCCGGGGTAGGCTGAAAGCGTACTCGGCCACCGGGGTGGGCAGGAAACTCACGTCCAACGGCTGTGCCAGCCACCAGGCCAGCAGTTCATCGATGTTTTCGTTGCCGATGTCGGCGGGTGGCAGGTGCAGGGTCGCGCCGACGCACAGGGCCGGCCAGACTTCCCAGGCCATGGCATCAAACCCCATGCCGGCCACGCTGCTGGTGTGGCTGACCGCTGTCAGACCAAAGGCCTCACAGTGCCAATGCACGAGGTTTTCCACGGTGCGGTGTTCCACCATCACGCCCTTGGGCTGGCCGGTGGAACCGGAGGTGTAGATCACATACGCCAGGTGCGCGGGCGTCAGGGCGGGCAGTTGCGGATTGCTGACGGCGTGGCGCTGCCAACCGGGGTCCTGCAGATCGACCACGGCGACTGGCCCCAGCAGCTCCCGCGTGCTGGTCTCGGCCAGCACCGCCACGGGCGCGCTGTCTTGCAACAAGTAGGCGATACGCTCGGCGGGGTACGCCGGGTCGATCGGCACATAGCCCGCGCCAGCCTTGAGAATGCCCAACAGCCCCACCAGCATCTGCGGGCCGCGGCGGCAACACAGTGCCACGCGTTCATCGGCTTGCACGCCGAGTTCCAGCAAGTGATGAGCCAACTGGTTGGCCCGTTGATTGAGCTGCTGATACGTCAGCGCCTCGCTGCCTTGCTGCACGGCAATGCGATGGGGTTGGCGCTCGGCCTGCACCTCAAACGCACCGTGCACCGTCTGGCCACGGGGGAAGTCGTGGGCAGTGGCGTTGAACTCGCGCAGCACCGTATCGCGCTCTGCGGCGGGCAGAATCGGTAACTGGCGCAGCGCACGGTGGGGCGCCGTCTCAAGGGTGGCAACCAGTTGCTCCACGGCGCTGAGCATGTAGTCGCACAGGCGCTGCGCGCCGATTTGCGGCACGGCCAGCACGCTCAGGCCAAAGCCTGCGCCCAGGTCATCCACGCTCAGGGTCAGCGGATAGTTGCTGCGTTCTTCACCGCCCAGCAGTTGCACGCCTTCCCAGATGCCGTGGCCGTCGCGGGCCATTTCGCCTGGGTTGCTGTGGCGGTAATTGAGCAAGGCGCTGAACAACGGCGTGCTGGTCGGCACACCGCTGCAACGCTGGGCCAGGGCCAGTGACGCATGCTCATGCCCGAGCAAGGCGCTCAAGCGTGCATGGGTGGCTTTGACCGCCTGCGCTGCGCCGGCTGCAATATCGACCCGCAGCGGCAAGGTGTTGATAAACATCCCCAGCGCACGGTCTGCGCCCTCGCCGGCTTGCATACGGCCCATCAGCACCGTGCCGAATACCACCTCGTCGCGGCCCGAGACCAGGCCCAACACCTGGGCCCAGGCCAGGTGCATCAGGCTGGCGGCGCTGACCCCCAGTTGGCGCGCCTGCTGGCGTACGCGCTGGGCCAGGCCCGCTTCCAGGTGCACCTCGGCTTCTTCGATTGCACGACCATCGCCCTGCACATCCTGCAGGCCAAACGGCAAGGTGGGCTCGTCGACCTCGGCGAGCATGTCGCGGAAAAACTGCTCATGCTGCGCCACACTGACGCCCAGTCGCGCCTGGGCCACATAGTTGCGAAACGGCGCGGCGGCGGGCAAATCCTGGGCCTGGTTGAACATAAAGGCACGCATTTCCTGGCCGACCACTTCCATGGCGGTGTGGTCCAGCGCCAGGTGATGGAACAGCAGGATCGCCGCGACCCGGTTGTGCGCCGGGTCCTGGGCATAGACCATGCGCAGCAAGGGCGCCTGGGTAATGTCCAGGCGGTAGTGACGCGCATCGAAACGCTCATGCAGTTGCGCCATCACGTCGCCGTGTGCCGGGTCGAGCATCACCTCGTGCACCCCCAACTGGGCGGTGCGCCACACCACTTGCACCGGGCTTTCGAGCCCTTCCCACACCACAGCGGTACGCAGAATGTCGTGGCGCGCCACCACCTGTTGCAGCGCGCCCATAAAACCGTGCAGGCGCTCGGCAGTGTCAAAGGCCATGCGCGATTGCAGCAGGTACGGGTCGCCCTGCTCGGCGCTGATGTGGTGGTAGAGAATGCCTTCCTGTAGCGGCGCCAGCGGGTAGATATCCTGGATATTCGCTGCACCACCCGGCACGCTGGCGACAATCCGCGCGATGGCCTGCGGGGTGAGTTGCACCAGGCTCAGCATCGACGGTGTGATCTGTATGCAGCCGGTGGGGATGCCATTGGCCGGCACCACGATTTCTCTGCCGCTGCCCACGGCTGCCGCCAGCGCGGCCAGGCTCGGCTGGCTGAACAACACGCGCACATCGGCGCTCAGGCCCACCTGGCGCATGCGTTCGATCAGGCTGACCGCCAGCAACGAATGCCCGCCCAATTCGAAGAAGTGATCATGGCGCCCCACGCGTTCAAGCTTGAGCACGTCCTGCCAGATCTGCGCCAGCAGGCTTTCCACCTCGCCTTGTGGGGCTTCGTAGCCACGGCTGATCAAGGCGGCCTGGTCGGGTACCGGCAATGCCTTGCGGTCGAGCTTGCCGTTGGCGGTGAGCGGCAACTGCGCCAGCCACACATAAGCCGAAGGCACCATGTAATCGGGCAACCGGCCTTGCACATGAGCTCGCAGGGTTGCGATATCCAACGTTGCGTCGGCGGTGTAATAGGCCACTAACCGTTTGTGGCCAGGCTCGTCTTCGCGAACCAATACCACAACGTCCCTGATCCCGGCACAGGCACACAGGCACGCTTCGATTTCACCGGGTTCGATACGAAAGCCACGAATCTTCACCTGCAGGTCATTGCGCCCCAGATACATCAAATTGCCGTCGGCTCGCCAGCAGGCCAGATCACCGCTGCGGTAGAGTTGGCCATCGCCGAATGGGTTCGGGACAAATTTTTCCGCGCTCAGCTGAGGCAGATTCAAGTAGCCTTTCGCAACGCCCGCACCGCCGATATAGAGCTCGCCGGTCACACCCACGGGCAGCGGTTGCTGGCGCGCGTCCAGTACATAGGCCTGAGCGTTGGCAATCGGTCGACCAATCGGAATAGCGCCCTCGCCAAGGGTAGTGATCTCAAACGTGGTGGAGAACGTGGTGGCTTCGGTCGGGCCATACCCATTCAGCAGATGCTGGGGTTTGCCGAGCTTGAGTACCCGGCCAATCACCTGAGGGTCAAGCACGTCGCCGCCGACGATCAGGTAGCGCAATTGGCGGAACACCGGCATCAACGCATCGGCGTACTGATGAAATAGCCCGGCGGTCATCCATAACACGTTGACCGTCTGTTCCCGCAACAGCTCGGCGAACGCGGCTTGGGATAACAACTGCACCTGCTCGACCACCACCACACAACCGCCATTGAGCAACGGTGCCCACACTTCGAGGGTGCTGGCGTCAAATGCCGGGTTAGAAGCAAAGGCCACCCGGTCGTGGGCATTGAATTCGGCAAAACCGTTGTTCAGCACCAGCCGCGAGATGGCGAGGTGGGGCACTTGCACGCCCTTGGGCGTCCCGGTGGAGCCGGAGGTGTAGAGGATGTAGGCAACGCTCTGCGCGGATTGGGCCAGGTCGGGATTAGCGGGCGACTGCGCGTCCAGATCCAACTGCGCCAGGTCGTCCAGCACATGGCGTGCGCCGCTGTCTTTGACGATGAAGGCCTGGCGTTCGACAGGCGCGTTGACGTCCAGCGGCACATACACCGCAGCGCACTTGAGGATCGCCAGTTGGCAGACCAGCAGATCCAGGCAACGCGGCAAGGCAATCGCCACGCTTTCGCCGGGCTGCACACCCTGGCTGATCAGATGATGGGCCAGGCGGTTGGCACGGCGATTGAGGTCACGGTAGCTCAGTGACAGCTCGCCCTGCACCGCCGCCGGCGCTTCAGGGCGGGCCAGCGCCTGGGCTTCAAACAGTTGCGAGACAGTAAGTTGCGAGGGGTATTGCCGGGCGGTGGCGTTGAAACCTACCAGCACTTGATGACGCTCGGAAGGCGGCAGGATCGACACCGCCTGCAGCGGCGTGGTCGGCGCATGTTGCAGCGCGCTCACCACATGGCGCAACGCGGTGAGCATGTACTCACCCACGCGTTGCACATCCAGGTGCGCGACGCCTTGCACCGTCAGCGCAAAGCCACTCCCCAGGTCATCAACGTTGAGCACCAGCGGATAGTTGCTACGTTCTTCGGAGCTGAGAATCTCGATACCGGAAGCGGCAAAGGGGTTGTCCCCCGGCGCTTCATCGGCTGCGCTGTGCCGGTAGTTGAGCAAGGTGCTGAACAGCGGCAGCGAGCCCGGCACGCCACTGCAACGCTGGGCCAGGGACAACGAGGCATGTTCGTGCCCGAGCAGTTGCGCCAGGCGCGCATGGGTGGCGCGCACGCCGGCCTGCACGCCGACGCTGCCAACGCTGACCCGCAGCGGCAAGGTATTGATAAACATCCCCAGCGCCCGGTCCGCGCCCTCGCCGCCCTGCATACGGCCCAGCAACACGGTGCCGAATACCACCTCCTGCTGGCCAGACACCTGGCCCAGCACCTGGGCCCAGGCCAGGTGTACCAGGCTCGCGGTGCTCACGCCCAGTTGCCGCGCCTGTTCGCGCAAGCCCAGGTTGAGCGCAGGCTCCAGCGGCAGGCGCGCTTCATGGATGCCGCTGCCGTCACCATTCACGTCCTGCAAGCCGAAGGCCAGGGTCGGCTCGTCGATGTCGCCCAGCATCTGGCTGAAGAAGGCTTCATGCTGGGCCTGGGTGACACCGAGGCGGGCCTGGGCCACGTAGTTGCGATACTGCACCGCGTCAGGCAGTTGTGCGCTGTGGCCATGCAGGCTGGCACTCATCTCTTTGACCAGCACGTGCAGGGCCGTGTGGTCGAGGAGGATATGGTGCAGCAGCAAAATGCCAACCAAGCCGTGGCTGTCCTGCGCATACGCCAGGCGCATCAGCGAGGCGCGTGACAGGTCCAGGCGATAGTGGCGTGGGTCGAAACGCTGTTGCAGATGCTCCAGTGCATCACTGCCCAGCGCATCCAGGCGTTCGATCACCAAGGGTGCCTGGCGTAACACCACTTGCACCGGCTCTTCCAGGCCCTCCCAGAGGATGGCGGTGCGCAGGATATCGTTGCGCTCGATCACCGTGTGCAGCGCGTTGACAAACCCGTCGACGGCGCCCTGGTCGTGAAACCGCAACTGCACCTGCAACACGTAGGGGTCGCCCTCGGTGGTCGCCAGGTGGTGGTAGAGAATGCCGGCCTGCAGCGGCGCCAGGCCGTAGATGTCCTGCACGTTGGCAACGCCACCGGGCACGGCCTCAAGGATATGGTCGATAGCGGCCTGATCCAGCTCGACCAGGGGCAGCATGCCCGGGGTGATGGCCTGCGTGTCTGCTTGAATAGAGTTGGCCGGCACCTGCACGGTCTGCTGGCCGCCCACCGCCGCAGCGAGCGCCGCCAAGGTCGGTTGACCGAACAGCACGCGCACATCGGCGCTGAGGTCGACCTGGCGCATGCGCTCGATCAGTTTGACCGCCAGCAGCGAATGGCCGCCGAGCTCGAAGAAATTGTCCTCACGACCGACACGGTCGACGTTGAGCAGGTCTTGCCAGAGCATGGCGAGGGTGGTTTCCACCGCCCCCTGGGGCGCCGCATACTCGCGCCGGGCCACGGCGTCGGCATCAGGTGCGGGCAAGGCCTTGCGGTCGAGTTTGCCGTTGGTGGTCAACGGCAGCGTATCCAGGCGCACGAAGGCGCTGGGCACCATGTGTTCGGCCAGGCTCAGCAGCAGATGATCACGCAGGGCGGCCACGTTGAGTTCGCCATCGCTGATCACATAGGCCACCAGGCGTTTATCGCCCGGCTGATCTTCACGGGCGATCACCACCGCATCGCGCACGCCGCTGGCAGTGGCCAGGTGCGCCTGGATTTCACCCAGTTCGATACGGAAACCACGGATCTTGACCTGATCATCGTTACGCCCCAGGTACTCGACACTGCCGTCGGCCAGCAGGCGGCCGAGGTCGCCGGTCTTGTACATGCGCAAGCCGGTGGCCGGGTCGGCAAGGAAGCGTTCGGCATTCAGCGCCTGGCGGTTGAGGTAACCACGCGCCACCCCGGCACCGCCCACGTACAACTCGCCCACCACACCCAGGGGCAAAGGCTCATGGCGCTCATCCAGCACATACAACTGCAAATCGGGAATACGCACGCCAATCGGGCTCACGCCGACCAAGTGCGCGTCGGCCGCTTCCAGCGCACGGTAGGTCACATGCACGGTGGTTTCAGTGATGCCGTACATGTTCACCAGTTGCGTACCGGCATTCACTGCCCGTGCGTACCACGGCTTGAGCATGCCCGGTTCCAGGGCCTCGCCGCCGAAAATCACTTGGCGCAAGGAATGGGACTGGGCACTGTTGCCCTGGGCCGCGATCAACTGGCGGAACGCGCTCGGCGTCTGGTTGAGGATGCTCACCTGGGCGTCGCACAACAGCGCGTAGCACTCATCCGGCGAGCGGCTGACCAGTTGCGGCACGATCAGCAACTGGCCGCCGTGCATCAGCGCGCCCCAGATTTCCCACACGGAAAAGTCGAACGCGAAGGAATGGAACAGCGCCCACACATCGTGCGGGTTGAACCCGAACCAGTGGTGGGTGGCGCTGAACAGGCGTGCGACCTGGCGATGCTCGATCATCACGCCCTTGGGCTGGCCAGTGGAGCCGGAGGTGTAGATGACGTAGGCCAGATTGGCCGGGCTCAGGTGCAACCCAGGGTTGGAGATGGGCAACGGGCCCAGGTGGTCCAGGTCGATCCGGGCCAGTGCGCCGGCCCGCTGCGCCGTGTTGGCCTGCACCAGCACCACCACCGGCTGGCTGTCGGCCAGGGTGTAGGCGATGCGTTCCTGGGGATAGGCCGGGTCGATGGGCACATAGCCCGCACCGGCCTTGAGAATGCCAAGCAGGCCGATGATCATCTGCGGGCCACGCTCCACGCAAATGGCCACGCGCGCGTCGGGGCACACGCCGTGGGCCAGGAGCGCGTGGGCGACCTGGTTGGCGCGTTCGTTGAGTTGGCGGTAGGTCAGGGCGTGCTGCTCGAAGCGCAACGCAATGGCATCGGGCTGGGCAGCGGCGTGGGTTTCGACTTGCTGGTGGATCAGTTGGGTGTCGGCGTAATGCGTGGAGCAATGATTCAAAGTGTGCAGCAAATGGTGGCGTTCAGCGTCAGGCAGGATGTTCAGGCCGCAGAGCGGCATATCCGGTCGTTGTTCAAGGGCGTCGGCCAGGCTTTCCAAGGCCGTATGCAGATAACCCGCAACCCGCTGCGCGCCAATGGACGCATCGACCATCACGGTCAGGGCGAAGTCTTCACCCAGGTCATCGACGTTCAGCGTCAGCGGGTAATTGGTGCGCTCCTCGGCGCCCAGCACCCGGATGCCGTCGGCGACTTCGATCACCGCCGCCATGTCGGTGGCGGCGCTGTGACGGTAGTTGAGTATCGCGCTGAACAGCGGCGTAGGCGCCGCCACGCCGCTGCACCGTTGTGCCAGCGCCAGGGACGCATGTTCGTGATCAAGCAAGCGCGTGAGGCGCTCATGGGTGATCTTGACCGCAGCGCGCACGCCCTGCTCACCCACATCCACCCGCAGTGGCAAGGTGTTGATGAACATGCCCAAGGCCCGCTCACCGCCCTCACCTGCGCCCATGCGCCCGAGCATCACAGTGCCAAATACCACCGCCTCCCGCCCCGAAACCGCACTCAGCACTCGCGCCAAAGCCAGGTGCATCAGGCTCGCCACACTCACCCCCAGCGGGCGCGCCATGCTGCGCAGGCGGCGGCTCAGAGCGCTGTCGACGGGGATGCGCACTTCGTCGATCCCTTGGCCATCACCCTGCACATCTTGCAGGCCGAACGGCAGCGTCGGTTCATCGATATCCGCCAGCATGTCGCGGAAGAACGCCTCATGGGCCTGCTCGCTGACGCCATGGCGCACCTGGGCGATATAGCTGCGAAACGCTATCGGTGCACGGGCCTGGGCTTGCTGCCCGGCCAGGTACAGCTGGATTTCATGCCGAACGCCATCCAGGGCCGTGTGATCAAGGATGGTGTGGTGGAACAGCAGCATCGCCACCACCCGCTGGTTGGCCGGGTCGTCAGCGAATACCAGGCGCAGCAGCGGCGCCTGGCCCAGGTCCATGCGATAAGCGCGGGCATCATAGCGAGCGAGCAATTGAGCGAGGCGGTCAGCACCGTCCAGAGGCACCTCTTCGCAGGCCAGCACAGCCTTGCGCCACACCACTTGCAGCGGCTCGTCCAGGCGCTCCCAGACCATCGAGGTACGCAGGATGTCGTGACGGTCGATGACCCATTGCAACGCCTCGGCAAAGGCCTCAAGGCGTGCGCGGCTGTCGAACACGAACTGCGCGTGCAGCACGTAAGGGTCACCCTTCTGCGCCGAAAGATGGTGATAAAGCATGCCTTCCTGGAGCGGCGCCAGGGGGTAGATATCCTGCACATTCGCCGCGCCGCCTGGGACCGCCGCGACGATGCGGTCGATGGCCGGCTGGTCGAGGTTGACCAGGGCCAGCATGTCCGGTGTGATGCGGTAGGCCGGGCTCAACCAGTCACCGCCATGTTCGGCGACCAACTGCAACAGCTGGGGTTTGTGCGCGATCAATTGATCCCAGAGCGCGTCGTCCAACGCTTCGTCATCGCCCAGGACGATCAGGTCGCCCTCTTCGGTCTGCAGACGGATCGCGTGGGTGGAGATCGCTGCCAGTAAGTCGCTGAACTGCATGGGTAACCTGCCTGATAATTCACGGTTGACGAGAATGTCCGTATTCAGTTTTGCCGCTTGGATCGGCAGTGCCGGGCGCCCAGGAAAAAATAGCGGGCGCAGCCGAGGGCCTGGAGTGGCTTCCGGCAGGCTTGGAAAATTAAGGTATCTGTGGGCTGGGGGGTGACATGGGAAGCGGGGACAAGTGCCCGGCTGAAGGGTTCCGCCGGACTCTGGCGGTTACCCCTCTCTGTGGATGCCAAGGCGGCCCGGAGCTGACAGCCTCAGGGTAAACAAGGTGCGCGGGACATGGTAAAACAGCGCCGTGCCCTTTTCCGGAGAACGCGGCGATGACGTCCAAACTTGAACAACTCAAGCCATTCACCACTGTGGTCTGCGACACCGGCAATCTGGAAGCCATCAGCCGCCTGCGGCCCGTGGGCGCCACCACCAACCCGTCGCTGCTGCTCAAGGCCTGCGCCATCCCGGAATACGCTGAGCGATTGCGTGCCGAAGGGATCCGACAGTTTGCGCGGGATCAGGAAAAACTGGAAAAGCTGCTGGCCTGCGCATGACTGCACTCTCTCCTTTGGCCCAACCACGCACGTTGGTGTTCCTGACCTACCCGCACATGGGCTTGCTCGACCTGACTGGCGCCCAGACGTTGTTCTGGGCCGCGACCAAGGCCATGGCCGAGCGCGGTTTGCAAGGTTATGTGTTGCACAACGCCAGCCTGGCGGGCGGGCTGATGCCGACCGCCGAGGGCTTGAGCGTCGACACCGTCGCCTTGGCACAGTTTGACCCCGCTGCCATCGACACCCTGGTGGTACCCGGCGCGCCGGCCATTGAGCAAGCCATGCTGGAAAATACCGCGCTGGTGGACTGGTTGCGCAACGCCTCCGGTCAGGCGCGACGGACCGCCTCGGTGTGCAGCGGCACGTTTTTGCTGGCGCTGGCGGGCTTGCTGGAGGGGCGCCGCGCGGCAACGCATTGGGCCATGTGCGAGCTGCTCAAGCAACGCTTCCCGAGCATCGAGGTGGACGTGGACGCGATCTTCGTGCAGCAAGGCCAGGTGTGGACCTCGGCGGGCGTCAGCGCCGGGATCGACCTGGCGCTCGCGCTGGTGGAGGCTGACTGCGGGCGCGAAGTGGCGCTGCAAGTGGCACGCGAATTGGTGGTGTTCCTCAAGCGCCCCGGTGGCCAGGCGCAGTTCAGCCAGGTGCTGCAAGCGCAAACCGCCGACAGCGCCAGCTTTGATGCGCTGCATGCGTGGATCAGCGACAACCTGCGCGACAGCGACCTCAGCGTCGAGCGCCTGGCCGCGCAGAGCCATATGAGCCCACGCAACTTTGCCCGGGTCTATAAGCAAAAAACCGGTCGCACCCCGGCCAAGGCCATCGAACTGTTTCGCATGGAAGCGGCGCGCCGCATGCTCGAAGAGTCCCAGCGCAGCATCGACCAGATCGCCGGGCTTTGCGGGTTTGGCGATGAGGAACGCATGCGCTGCACCTTCCACCGCCACCTGGCCATCTCACCCCGCGACTACCGCGAGCGCTTTTCCCGCTAGGCCGGCAGAGGTGGCAGTCATCCAGGGTTATATGTCCTTTCGGACAGGCCCTGCTGCTTTTACAGTGATCCGGCAATGCCTTGCGGCTTATCTGGTCTCTGGAGCAACCCCATGAAACAACACATTCTGATCATTGGCGCCGGGTTCGGTGGCGTGTGGAGCGCCTTGAGCGCGGCTCGGCTACTGGATAAACACGACCGCAACGATGTGCGCATCAGCCTGCTCGCACCCCAAGCGGAGCTGCGTATCCGCCCGCGGTTCTACGAGCCCGATGTACATACCATGCTGGCCCCGCTTGATGCGCTGTTCGACGCTGTGGGCGTGACCTTTGTGCAAGGCGCCGCCGACAGCATCGACGCCACTAATAAGCAAGTGACCTACCGCAACGCGGCCGGCATCCCGGCCACCCTCGCCTACGATCGCCTGGTAGTGGCCGCCGGCAGCCGCCTGAACCGCCCCGGCATGGACGGCATCGAGCATGTGTTCGATGTGGATCAGATCGAAGACGCGGCGCACCTTGAAGCCCATATCAACGCCCTCAAAAATCTGCCAGACAGCCCGGCCCGCAATACCGTTGTGGTGGCCGGCGGCGGCTTTACCGGTATCGAGACCGCCACCGAAATGCCGGCGCGCCTGCGTGCGGCACTGGGTGAGACGGCCAACATCCGTGTGATCGTGGTCGACCGCGGGCCGCAGATTGCCGCGTCGATGGGCGATGGCATACGCCCATCGATCATCGAAGCCAGCCAGGCACTGGGGCTTGAATGGGTACTGAACACCTCGGTCGCCTCGGTGGATGCCGGTGGCGTGACCCTGGCGGATGGGCAGCGGATTGAATCAAGCACCGTGATCTGGACCATCGGCTTTCGCGCCAATCCCCTGACCGAACAGATTGAGGGCACCCGCGATGCCCAGGGCCGCCTGCACGTGGACGCCCACCTCAAGGTCAAGGGCCAGGCTGCCATCTTCGCCGCTGGCGACGTGGCCTACGCCGCCACAGACGCGCTGGGCAACTTCGCTGCCATGTCCTGCCAGCACGCCATCGCGCTGGGCCGCTACGCCGGCAACAACGTCGCCGCCGATCTGATCGACGTGGCCCCCATGGCCTACAGCCAACCCAAATACGTGACCTGCCTCGACCTCGGCGCCTGGGGCGCGGTGTACACCGAAGGCTGGGACCGTCAGCTCAAGCTGGTGGGCCAGGAAGCCAAGGAACTCAAACAGCAGATCAATAGCGTGTGGATCTATCCACCGATGGCAGAGAGAGCGGCGGCGTTGGCAGCGGCCGATCCGTTGATTCCGGTGGCGTAGGACAGTCAGTCAAGCGAACGCATTGCTCAAGGCAGTGAAGATCAAATGTGGGAGCTGGCTTGCCTGCGAAAGCGGTCGTGCAGCAACAGATGCAGTGGCTGACACACCGCCATCGCAGGCAAGCCGGCTCCCACACTTAGTCTGTAGTTATCCGGTAGATACGGGGCGATCAGCTTGGCATCGGGGCACCACCCTGCCCAAACCGCCGAATCGCCAGGCAATACCCCACCAACGCCAGCCCCGCCAGCAAACCGCCCGCCGCGCCGATCCAGGCGAAGCCGAAGTGGCTGCCCACCCAACTGCCCATCAACGCGCCGCCGCCGATGCCAATGTTGTAGATCCCGGAAAACATCGCCATGGCCACATCCGTGGCATCCGGTGCCAGCACCAGCACCTTGGACTGCATGGCCAGGCCAAACCCCATGATCGCCATGCCCCAGAAAATGCTCAGCCCCACCAGGTAAGACTCGGCGCCGCTCAACGGCAGCATCAGCGCCAGGCACGCGGCGAGGATAGACACTGCGCCGATCACGAACAGGTGGGGGTTGAAGCGATGCACCAGGCTGAACAACAACGAGCCGATGATGCCAGCACCACCGAACACCAGCAGGATCAGGGTCACGGCACTGCCGCCCAGGCCGGCGACGCCTTCGACGAAGGGTTCGATGTAACTGTAGGCGGTGAATTGCGCGGTGACGGTCATTGCGGTCAGCACGTAGAGCGCCACCAGCGCCGGGCGCTTGAACAGCAGCGGCAGGCTGCGCAGGGAGCCGGAGTTCTGGCTGGGCAGCAGCGGCAAGGTGCGCGCCAGCCAGAACACCAGGGCGGCGGCGAACGCGGCGATCACCAGAAAGGTGGTACGCCAGCCCATGGCCTCGCCCAACAGACGGCCTAACGGAATGCCCAGTACCATCGCCAGGGACGTGCCGGTGGCCAGCAAACCAAGGGCCTGCACCTGCTTGCCCTCTGGCGCCAGGCGTACAGCCAGCGAAGCCGTGATCGACCAGAACAACGCATGGGCCAGGGCAATGCCGACCCGACTGACCATCAGCAAGCCGAAGCTGGTGGCCACGCTGGAGAGAATATGGCTGGCGATAAACAGACCGAACAGCACAATCAACAATTTTCGCCGTTCGACGTTGCGGGTCAGCAGCATCACCGGCAGCGAGGTCAGCGACACAATCCACGCGTAGATGGTGAGCATCAGGCCGACGCTGGCCACGGGCATGTCAAAGCTGGCACCAATGGCGCTGAGCAGCCCGACGGGGACGAATTCGGTGGTATTGAACAGAAAGGCGGCCAGCGCGAGGGCGATGACCGGTTGCCAATTGGCTTGGGGGGTTGCGGCTGAAAGGCTCATTGACGGGCGCGGTACTCTGACAGTGATCAAGCGGCCACCCAGGACAAGCGCCGCCGCCGAGCATTCTATAGGTTTCTCGCACCGCTGTTGCTGCGGATCGTCGCCCCAGGGTTTATGGCGAGGTCATGGTAATCACGTAATTGCCCGACTGAATCAGCTTGCCGGCGCGGTCTACCAGCACGTACCGCTGATCGTAATAGCGCCCCTCGCCGGTGTCCGCTACCAGCCGCACATGGGGTGCGTCGACGCTGACCACCGGCGCGACACTGCGCACCTCGATTCGGCTGCCACGACTGGATTGGGCGCAACCGCGCAGTTCCATTACCGAGCCGCTGCGCGCATTTGTCGCACACCCTGACTCGACAATCGCGCCGCTGAACCTGATGGTGCCCTGCCCCACGGTCTGGGCGGCGCCGCAGGTACTTGCCCACAGGCCCAGGAGGCCAGTCATTACCGCAACACGACGAACGTTCATGCCGACACTCCTTCTTGGGTTAGTTAAGAAGTAAGTCGTCGGCACGCCGGTTAACTTGAGCTTATTTACCCGCGAATGAGAGGTGCATCACGGATCTACCTGCCCCATCAATTCAGGAATGCTCTCCGGCCGCTGGGCATAGCGTTGGGCCAACGCCGCGCAGACCATCAACTGGATCTGGTGAAACAGCATCAACGGCAAAATCAACACCCCCATGCTCGCCCCGGCAAACAGCACCTGCGCCATCGGCACGCCGGTCGCCAGGCTTTTCTTCGAGCCGCAGAACAGGATGGTGATGCGGTCTTCCTGGTTAAAACCAAACGCCTTGCCCAGCAGCGTCGACGCCACCAACACCAGGGCCAGCAACACGCAGCAGGCCACCACCAACCCGCCCAATTCCCACAGCGGGATCTGGTGCCAGATGCCCTCATTGACCGCCTCGCTGAAGGCGCCGTAGACCACCAACAGAATCGAGCCCTGATCGACGAATTTCAGCCAGGCTTTGTTACGCCCGACCCAGCCCCCAATCCAGCGGCTGGCGACTTGCCCGGCAATGAACGGCAGCAACAACTGCACGCTGATTTTGACAATCGCATCGACTGTGGAGCCGCCATCCCCATGCACGTTGAGCAGCAGCGCTACCAGCAGCGGCGTCAGGAAGATGCCGAACAGGCTGGACGCCGCCGCGCTGCAGATGGCCGCCGGGATATTGCCGCGGGCCAGGGAGGTAAAGGCAATCGCCGATTGCACAGTGGCCGGCAAGGCGCAGAGGTAGAGCATGCCCATGTACAGCTCGTTGCCGATCAACGGCGACAGCACTGGCTTGAGCGCCAGGCCCAGCAACGGAAACAGTACGAAGGTCAGGCTGAACACCAGCAAATGCAAACGCCAGTGGCCGGCACCGGCGACGATGGCCTTGCGCGACAGCTTGGCGCCGTGCAGGAAAAACAGCAGCGCGATGGCCAGGTTGGTGACCCAGCCGAACGCCACGGCGGTCTGGCCGCTGGCGGGCAGCAGTGAGGCGAGGATCACCGTGGCGATCAGGGTGAGGGTGAAGTTGTCGGGGAGAAACCGGGGCCGGGTCATAAGCAATTCATCCAGGGGTTGCCAAGAGCGTCGCGACGACTCTAACGTAACCACCTGTTACCGACTAACGCCAATGAGCCAGTAAATGCCGCCTAAAGGACATGAAAAAGCCGTGCGCCGCAGTGTACCTGGGCTTTCCAGCCTGCCGAGGCCGGTGTACGGGCGTACTGAATCCTTGCCCAACCGGGCGCTGACACGACGCCACAGCCACCCGTGGGTGCAGTTGTCCTACGCGATTTCCGGGGTGCTGGAGATCCAGACCAGCGTCGGTCGTTTCGTCGCGCCACCGCAGCGCGCCGTATGGATTCCGGCCGGCATGCCCCATCGTGTGTTCAGTTCGCCCCATACGGAGATGCGCAGCTTGTACCTCGATTGCAGCGTCACCGCGTGGGCCGCCGAGCGTTGCCAGGTGCTGGAGGTGAGCAGTTTGCTACGCGAGCTGATCCGCAACTTCAGCCAATTGCCGGTGGAATATACCGAGGACGGGCCGGACGGGCGCCTGGCTCAGGTACTGCTCGATCAGCTCGCCGCCGCACCCCAGGTGGATTTGATGTTGCCGCTGCCTCACGACCCACGGCTGCGACAGATCTACCGCAGCCTGAACCTGCACCCCGAGCAGCAGACCACCTTGGGCGAGTGGAGCCGCAAACTGGGGGTCAGCGAAAAGACCCTCAGTCGGGTGTTCCTGAGTGACACCGGGCTGACATTCCGCGCGTGGCGCCAGCGCCTGCGCCTGTTGAGCGCCCTGCCCGCCCTGGAACAAGGCGAGCGGGTGACGGATGTGGCATTGGGGTGTGGCTATGAATCGACCTCAGCGTTTATCAATGCATTTCGTCAGCAGTTCGATTCCACCCCCGGTGAGTTCTTCCGCTGACCCTCCCACGACGCAAATAATCCCCAAACCCACGCTCGGCTGGTATTGTGCCGCGCTTTGAAACACAGCAACCGACTGCGAGGAAATGGACGTTGAACACTGACGAAAAAATGACCGGGGACCTGTTCGAGGTTGATAAGCGCCTGTCACTCAAGCCCGTGGTGGACTTCAACGCCTACCTGCGCAGCGCCTTCGGCGACGGCCCTTGCACCTGCGTGCGCTGCACGGCCAACGGCGGCGATGAAAGCGGCTATGAGTTCCAACACACCTTCACCTTCGAGGGTAAGCCGGTGCACCGTCGCTTCGCTTCGACGGCGGGGAGTGATGTGTTGATGGCGTTGAAGAAGGCATGGTTGTCGTACACCAAGGCCGAGCTGCCGCTCAGTGGAACGTTGGCGCTGGATACAGTCAAAGAGTTTGTCGAGCCACAGTTGCACAAACGCCTGGCGCCGCTGTTTGTCGCCAGCGGGTTGGTCAAAGATGTCGAAGGTGAATTGCGCATCCAGCCGCAAGCCGCAGCCTGACACCGGTTAATGTGGGAAGCACCACTGTCGAAGCAAAGAAGATCCATGGGGGAGCTGGCTTGCCTGCTATAGCGGTAGTGCAGTAACAGGCGCAGTGACTGTCACACCGCCTTCGCAGGCAAGCCAGCTCCCACATTGGTCATGCATCGCCCACAAAATCAGCGTCCGGCGCAGATCCCCTGTGGGAGCGGGCTTGCCCGCGAAGGCGGCGTGTCAGTCACTGAATATTCAACTGAACCACCGCTATAGCAGGCAAACCAGCTCCCACATTTTTCCGGTTATTGGCCTAGAAACCGGGAACGCTTTGCACGCGCAACTCAGGGGTCAGTTCGTCCAGCGGCTCGGTCAGCGGCCGGTCGCTCCCACCCGGCAGCAGGATCACCTTGCGGCATTCCTCCTCGGCTTTATCAAACAGCTCATACCCCCGCGCCGCCTGCTCCAGGGGCAGCCTGTGAGTGATGATCGCTTCCGGGTGCAGATGCCCTAGCTCGATGTGCTCCAACAACTCCGGTAAGAACCGCTGCACATGGGTCTGGCCCATCTTGAAGGTCAGGCCTTTGTCGAAGGCATCGCCAAACATGAAGCCATGGATAAACCCGGCATACACCCCGGCGACGCTGACCACACCACCGCGACGTACGGCGGCGATGCACTGGCGCAGCGCCTTGCCGCTGCTGCCCTCGATCTTGAGCGCGGTGAGCAGGGTTTCCGTGGTGCTGCCCTTGGCCTCGAAACCCACCGCGTCCACCACACCATCGACGCCGCGCATACCGGCGGTCTGGCGGATGATGGTGTCCGCCGGGTCTTCGTCTTCTTCGAAGTTGATCGGGATCACGCCGTAGGTTTTCTGCGCGTAGGCCAAACGATACGGATGGTCGTCGACCATGAAGATCTGCTCGGCACCCAGCATCTGCGCGCATGCCGCACTGAGCAGGCCCACGGGCCCGGCACCATAGATGGCCACGCTGGAGCCTTTGCCGATGCCAGCGTTGGTCACTGCCTGCCAAGCGGTGGGCAGGATATCGGAGAGGAACAGCACCTTCTCATCCGCCAGGGTGCCGGGCACCTTGAACGGCCCGGTATTGGCCTTGGGCACCCGCACCCACTCCGCCTGACCGCCGGGAATACCGCCATACAGGCGGCTGTAGCCAAACAGCGCGGCACCCGGTGGGATGGATTTTTTATTCAGGATCGCGCCGCGCCCATCGTTGGTGGTTTCGCAGGCGGCGAATTGCTGGAGCTGGCAGAAAAAGCAATCGCCACAGGCAATCACGAACGGAATCACCACACGGTCGCCGCGTTGCACGGCGGTGACGGCCGGGCCGGTTTCTTCGACGATGCCCATGAACTCATGGCCGAAGATATCGCCGTGCTCCACGGTCGGGATCTTGCCCCGGTACAGGTGCAGGTCCGAGCCACAGATCGCGGTGGCGGTGACCCGCAGAATGATGTCGTCGGGTTGTTCAATGATCGGATCGGGCACGGTATCCACCTGCACCTTGTGTGCGCCCTGGTAAGTCATCGCTCGCATGCTCTGCGCTCCTGCCGTTGAGGGGTTACTGATTAAGGGCGGAGCAAGACCATCAGTGTTCCATCAACCTCGATCAAGACCCGATCAATGGTCGCCGCGAGTCTGGGCCAACAGCAGGTCGACTACCTGGCGCAAGCTGGCAAGCGCATCGGCGCCGCTCGCCTGGGCCTGGGCCTGCAGGCGCAACTGCTCGGCCGCGCTGTTGCCGCGTCGCAGCAGCGCCTGCAGGGTATCGAACAGCAGCGGCTCGCCCATGGCCTCTGCGGTGGCGGCAAAGGTCTGCCGGGCGCACTGCAGCCATTGCTCAGCGCTGCCCAGGGTGCCTGCGTCGTCCAACGCGAAGGTGCCGGCGGCACCATAACGCTTGGCCTGCCAGCGATTTTCCTTGAGCAGCCAGCGCGCCTCGGCACTGAACCTGGCGCCAGGGCGCTGCATCGCGCAGGCATGGGCGATCATTACCCGAAACAGCGTGGCGAGGGCCAAGGCATCCGCCAACCGTGGGCAGGCGTCGGTCATGCGCAGTTCCAGGGTGGGATAGCGTGCCGCTGGGCGGATTCCCCACCAGCCATTGCCATCGGCCTTGATCGCGCCGATGCGCTGTAACATGGCCAGGTAGCGCTGGTACTCGGCCCAATCGCTGAAGTGTTCCGGCACGCCCATGCGGGGCCACTCGTCGCACGCGGCCTGGCGGTAGCTCATGAAGCCGCTGGGCGCGCCGTCCCAGAAGGGGGACGAGCAACTGAGCAGCAGCAACAACGGCAACCACGGCGACACCTGGTTCATCACCGCGATACGGTCCAGCGTTTGCGGCACCTGCACATGCACATGCAGCCCGCACAACACACTGCGCCGCGCTACATATTGAATATCGTCGAACAGGTGCCGGAAATGCGCCTGATCGGTTGGCCGCTGCTCACGCCAATCGGCCAGGGGGTGGCTGCCGGCGCACACCACACCGAGGCCGAACTCAGCCAGGGATTGCGCCAGGTTGCCGCGCACTGCCCGGAAGTAGTCCGCCGCTTCGGCGCTGGAGGTGAACACCGGAGAGGCCGCCTCGATCTGGCCCTGGAACATCTCAAACGAGAAGCCCGCGCCAATCGCTTCGCGACAGGCCGCCAGCACTGCCGCCGAGGGCTCGCCGACCATCTGGCGGCTGTGCAGGTCGGTGATGAAGTATTCCTCTTCAATGCCAAAGGTGAGCATCGGGTATTCAGCGCAATCGGGTGACAATCAGTGCGACCACGGCGATGCGCTCCACCTGCTCATAACCTGGCTTTTCCAGTTCTTCACCGAAAACATCCGGGTCCAGTTCGCGGTAGGTCCAGCCGTAGGCGTCGCTGCCCAGCAGCGGCTTGACCGCCTCCAGGAAGGGGTCGCTGCCGGCCACCATCGCCACCCCGGTATACAGCAACAGGCTACCGCCGAGGGCCAGGCGCCCGATGGACTCACTGACGATGCGCAGCGACAACTGCTCCCCCAAGGCGCCGCCGCCATGGCGATAGGCGCGCTGGCGGTCATCTTTCATGTACGGCGGGTTAGCGACGATCAGGTCGAATTCGCCCTCCACACTGGCCAGCACATCACTGTGGTACACGCTGACGTTATTCAGCGCGGCCAGCTCGGCATTCACCGCGGTCATGCGCAGGGCACGGGGGTTGATATCCACCGCCAGCACCTGGGCGTCATGCCGGGCTTTAGCAATCACCAGCGCACCGACGCCGGCGCCACAGCCAATGTCTACAGCGCGCTTGAGCGGCTCGAAACGCTGTTGCAGATAGGCTTCGATCACGTGGGCAAAGCGGTAGCTGTCGGGGCCGAAAAACACCGCGTCCGCCTGGTCGGTGGGATAAGGCGAATGGGCGAACAGCAGCCCGTCGAGGCTCGACCAACGCACTGCGCTGCGCCATAACGCGCCGTGCTTTTCGATCACATCCGCTTGCTGCAATTCTTCGCGCAGGGCCTCGGGCAACAAGCCTTGATCGAACGGCATCGACCAACCGAACACATCGCGCAGCGTCATTGCCAGGGGCGTCGTCAGCCGCCGATAGACACGCTCATGGGTCAAGGGCGTTGGCGTGATAAAGCGATAACCACCCTCCTTCAACCCCCGGCCCAAATTCAACAAGGCACGATCAGCCAGTTGTTGCGCAGACATAGGCACATTCCTTAGCGCAGGCGCGCACGCAGTTGGATAAAGCGGCGAGTGGCATACAGCCCGGCAGGCGTGCAGTGACGGCGTGCCGACAGCCACGGGATCAGTGCATTGAGCTGCTGCACATCGGGCAAGTTGCACAATGACTCCGCCAGGGCCTGGGTATCAGGATCCGCGGGACGATGCTGCTCGCGGGAAAACCGGCTGCCGCGTCCCGGCCGCACGGGCGGCACGCGTTCGCTGGTAACCCATTCACCCGCAATCCAGTCATGGATCAGTTGTTTTTCATAACCGCTGAACACCCCGAACATCGCGGCGCCAGCGCCCTCGATCAATTGCCAGAAGCGGCTGTTGGCGGGGTCCTGGTTGTGTTTGATCCAGCCTTTGTCTTCGAGGGCCTTGAGGAACGCGCCGATCTGCCCAGGCTGGGCCAGCCATTGGTTCACGGTCTGCCCTTCGAAGCGGCAATAGTCCGAATGCATGTGCTGGCCGAAGGCGCGCTTGCGCTCAAGCATCGCCACCACCTCGTCCTGCAAGTTGAATTGTTTGATGATAGACGTGGTACCCAGGCCCAAATCATTCAGACGGTAGCCTGCCGCCACACGGCGATAGAAGTCTGCCCTTCCCTCGCCCAGCGGCAACAGGTTCAGCACCGATTGCGCCGCCTTGCTCGCGTGGCCGCTGCTGGCGTTGTCGATGGTGACATGCAGCGTGAAGTAATAAGGGTCGATACCCAGCTCACTGAGTTCATAGGCGGTGATCAACAGGTGCAGCGGCAGTTGCTCGTAACCCAGGTTGAAGCCAATGACCTCCGGCAGGAACTCGTCGGCGCACACGCCAAGCGCCAGTTGCAGCGCGCCTTGCAGGTAATGGTCATCCTCAAGGCCGGCTTCGCTGTCGGCATCGTGTTCGCTGAGCAACTTGCGGTAGATCACCACATGGTTCTGCGCGGCTTCACCGTCGCCCAATTCTTCCAGGTAAGTGGTGAGCAGGCCGTCGAAGCGCTGGTCTTGCCAATAGCGCAGCAAGCCATAGAGCCAGGCGCCGTCGACCTGTTTGGTGGGTGCCACGCGCTGCAGAAAGTACAACGCATGGGCCTTGTTCTGGAAATACCGTCGTGGCCCCCCTTGCTGGCGCTGCTCAAGGTAGTCGGCATAGGCCTGGGCCACCTCGGCGCAGCGTTGCTCGACCCAGGCCATCAGCTGTTCGGGCGCCTCAGGCAAGTCGCAGTCGGTGTCCTCTACCAGGGCCAATTGATCGTGCAGGTATTCACGCGCCAGTTCGGTGGCGTCTTGGGTTTCGCCATGCAGCTGTTGGTAGACCCGTTGATGGCGGCCCTGGGCCGAGTCGGTGAGAGAGGCCGGCTGGCCAGACAGCGCTGTAAGGAGTGTCATGATGGCAGTTTCCGCAAAGTCCGTTACAACGGGCCTCCCACAAGGTGGCCCCGCAAGAGCGCTCAACATCACGCGCTTCTAAAATGCAGAGCCTCGGGGCGTGCGGAAAATTCAAATGAGGTTGGGTTGGGAGGGATAAGCGGTCTTTTGTCAGGGCTCACAAAACCAAAAAATGCCTGTAGGAGCGAGCTTGCTCGCGAAAAACGTCAACGATAACGCGTGCTTCCTGAATAAACGCGGCGTCGGTGAGTTCTTCGCGAGCAAGCTCGCTCCTACAGGGGTTGAGATGGCGCTGTTACTTACGCGCCGCCTCCCACTGCTTGAGCAGGTCGTTGTAGTTCACGGTTTCGCCCTTGGGCTTTTCGTTGGCCAGTTTCGGCTTCGGTGCACCCGGCTGGTCGAACCAGTATTGCGCGTCACGCTCGGGGTTCATTTTCGGGCCGCACACCGGTTGCACCTTGGAGCGTTCCAGGCGCGTCATGATCGCATCCTGCTCCTTGGCCAGGTTGTCCAGCGCCTGTTGCGGGGTCTTCTCGCCGCTGGCCGCTGCGGCGATATTGCTCCACCACAGTTGCGCCAGGCGCGGGTAGTCCGGCACGTTGGTGCCCGTCGGGGACCACTCGGTGCGGGCCGGGCTGCGGTAGAACTCCACCAGCCCCCCGAGTTTGGGCGCCATGTCGGTCATGGCCTGGGAGTTGATATCGGACTCACGAATCGGCGTCAGGCCAACGATGGTTTTCTTCAGCGACACCGTTTTTGAGGTCACGAATTGCGCGTAGAGCCAGGCCGCGAGTTTCTGCTTTTCGGGCGTGGACTTGAGGAAGGTCCAGGAACCTACGTCCTGATAGCCCTTCTTCATGCCCTTTTCCCAATACGGCCCGACTGGGGACGGTGCCATGCGCCATTTCGGCGTACCGTCGGCATTCACCACCGGCAGGCCCGGTTTGACCA
This sequence comes from Pseudomonas sp. PA-7-1E, assembly GCF_021605325.1. Classification (NCBI taxonomy): domain Bacteria; kingdom Pseudomonadati; phylum Pseudomonadota; class Gammaproteobacteria; order Pseudomonadales; family Pseudomonadaceae; genus Pseudomonas; species Pseudomonas sp. PA-7-1E. The sequence continues at coordinate 1,239 of NZ_WKFA01000057.1, read as the reverse complement.
TGTCGGCGGTAAACGCGGTGTACCAGAAGATCTGCTGGGCGATGTTGCCCTGGGACGGCACCGGGCCGGATTCGGAGAAGGTCATGCCCGCCGCTTCCGGTGGCGCGTAGGCTTTCATCCAGTCCACGTATTTCTGCGTGGCGAATACTGCCGCCGGGCCGTTGGTGTCGCCGCCGCGGGTGACGCTGGAGCCCACCGGGTGGCAATCCTCTACACGGATGCCCCACTCGTCCACCGGCAAACCGTTGGGCAAGCCTTTGTCGCCGCCGCCGGCCATGGAGAACCAGGCATCGGTGAAACGCCAGCCCAGGGACGGGTCTTTCTTGCCGTAGTCCATGTGCCCATAAATGCGCTTGCCGTCGATTTCCTTGACGTCTTCGCTGAAGAACTTGGCGATGTCTTCATAAGCCGACCAGTTCACCGGCACGCCAAGGTCGTAGCCGTATTTCTCCTTGAACTTGGCCTTCAGCTCCGGCCGCTCGAACCAGTCGGCGCGGAACCAGTAGAGGTTGGCGAACTGCTGGTCGGGCAACTGGTAGATCTTGCCGTCCGGCGCGGTGGTGAAAGATAGGCCGATAAAGTCCTTGAGGTCCAGGGTGGGCGAGGTGAAATCCTTGCCTTCGTTGGCCATCAGGTCGGTGATGGATTCGGTCTTGCCGTAGCGAAAGTGCGTACCGATCAAGTCGGAATCGTTGACCCAGCCGTCATAGATGTTCTTGTCGGACTGCATCTGGGTTTGCAGCTTCTCCACCACGTCGCCTTCCTGCAGCAGGTCGTGGGTCAGCTTGATGCCGGTGATTTCACTGAAGGCCTTGGCCAGCACCTTGGATTCGTACTCGTGGGTGGTGAGGGTTTCCGACACCACGTTGATCTTCATCCCACGGAACGGCTCCGACGCCTTGATAAACCACTTCAACTCTTCAAGCTGCTGGGCTTCGGTAAGGGTCGAGGGTTTGAACTCGCTGCCGATCCATTTTTTCGCGGCATCTTCATACGCATCGGCCCAGGCCGAAGCGCTCAAACCACTGAGGGCCAGTACGGCGGCCAATGAAATGCTATGTCGCAGCTTATTGTTTTTATTCAACATAGAGACCTCCAGGTTAATTTCAAACGGGGCTTGTAGGAGCGAGCTTGCTGTGGCGCAGGGAACTTGTGCCCGTGGTGGGCGAAGCGGCGCCCAGATCAGATAACAAGTAGGGTAGCAGGTAGTGCGTGGTGTGCAGCCACCCGTGAGAGGCG